>JAITEA010000191.1 GCA_031282285.1 Helicobacteraceae bacterium | reverse complement strand
TGCGTAACTTCGCCGCCAAACTCGATCACAAACGACGCCAAACCAAGCGCGAAATCGGGATCGCCGTAGATCGCGAACTTTTTATCGTGAACATACGAATAGCTATCCTGCATCGCGTCGACAAGCCGCGCGCGATCGCGCTTAATAGATTCGGGTACTTCGCGCCCCGAAAACTCCTTAAACAACATTACCAATTCGTCCGTACCTCTAAGCCCTATCGGACGCGCCTCTAAAGTCTGCTGTTTGAACTTATTCTTACAGATCTTCAGCGTTTTGGGCGTGGTAAAAGGCTGCATAGTAACGATCGCCTTGGAGTTGCAGGCGTCTTTGATCGTTTCGATCGGCGTGCCGCCGGCAAACATCTTATACGATCCCGCGCCCGTATTCCACTGCTCGCTATGATCGGGGATTACGACCGCCTCTATGCCAAACGCCGCGGCAAGCTCCTTCTCCTCGTCTATGCTTCCAAGATAGGTTTCAAAACCCGGAACGATATTCAGCCGCTCTTTTTTATCTTTAGAGATATTCTTGCAAAGCTGTTTGAGCGTTTCGGAAAGCATATTGTCGTAGCCCGTCAGATGGCTGCCGACAAAGCTCGGCGTATGCGCGTATACCACCGGATAATCTTCGGGTATATATCCTTCGGTGCGCGCGCCGTCCACAAAGGCGTTAAGGTCGTCGCCGATCACCTCCGCCATGCAGGTGGTGGAGACGGCGATCATCTCCGGCTCGTAAAGCGCTTTGCAGTTTTGCAAGCCCTGTTTCATATTATTAACGCCGCCGAAAACCGCCGCGTCTTCGGTCATAGAGTCGCTGACGCAGGGCGTCGGCTCTTTGAAATGGCGGGTAAAGTAGGTGCGAAAATAGGCGACGCAACCGTGACTTCCGTGCACATAGGGCATCGTGTTTTCAAAGCCCAGCGCGACCATAACCGCGCCAAGCGGCTGACACGCCTTAGCTTGGTTGATTGTGATCGCTTCGCGCTTAAAGTTAAGCTCGCAATACTCCTTACTCTTCGTCCATTCGGCGATCTCCTGAACCTTATCGGTTTCGGGCATATTTTCAAACGCCTTTTTGTTCTTGAGCGTTTCGCCGTATTCAGGCTGCAAGAACAACTCTTTGCCGATTACTATCTTTTGCGGATTTTGCATCTTTGTCTTTCTCCTCTCAACTCATTCGTTTATCGAGGTCGTAAACAACGCCCGAAATCAGGCGTTGTCCCACGGCGCTTTGTTGTGTCCCCAGACGGGGCTGTTGATCGCCATATCCATATCGCGCGCGAAGATCGCGAAACCGTCGAAGCCGTGATACGGACCCGAATAATCCCAGCTATGCATCTGTCTAAACGGCAAACCCATCTTCTGGAAGGTGTATTTTTCCTTTACGCCGGCGGCGACAATATCGGGCTGAATCCGCTTGCAGAACGCTTCAAGCTCGTACTCGTTCGCGTCGTCGTAGATCACCGTTGATCGCTGTATCTCGTGCGTCGTCCGGCTGTAGTCGTCGTTGTGCGCGAACTCGTAGCCTGTGCCGATAATCTCCATACCGAGATCTTCATACGCGCCGATCACATGTCGGGGGCGCAAACCGCCGACATACAACATCACCTTTTTGCCCTCCAGACGCGGCTTATATTTCGCCAAAACCGCGTCCATTACGGGTTTATATTTGGCGATCACCTTTTCGGCGTTGTCTTGGATCGTCTGATCGAAATGGCTGGCGATCCTGCGAAGCGATTCGTAGGTTTTGCTGGGACCAAAAAAGTTGTACTCCGTCCAAGGAATGTTGAACTCCTGCTCCATGTGGCGGCTGATGTAATTCATCGACCGATAACAGTGAAGCAGATTCATCTTCGCCTTTGGACCGTTGCGCATCTCGTTTAGCGTAGCGTCGCCAGACCACTGCGCGATCACGCGAAGCCCCATCTCCTCGAGCAAAATACGGCTCGACCACGCGTCGCCGCCGATGTTATAATCGCCGATAATCGCCACGTCGTAGGGCGTGGAACCTATATCCGTCCCTTTTTCGCCGTTAAAGATATGATCGCGGATCGCGTCGTTGGCGATATGATGCCCCAGCGACTGGCTCACGCCGCGAAACCCTTCGCAACTAACCGGTACGACCGTTTTGCCCACGGCGGCGATCGCTTTTTTCGCCGTTGCCTGAATATCGTCGCCAATCAGCCCTATGGGGCATTCGGACTGAACCGTAACGCCCTTTGCCAGCGGAAACAACTCGTTGATCTCCTCGATCGCTTTAAGCAGTTTTTTATCGCCGCCAAAAACGATGTCGCGCTCCTGAAAGTCGGTGGTGAAGTTCATCGTAACAAAGGTATCGACGCCCGTCGTTCCGATATAGTAATTACGCCGCCCCGATCGCGAATACTGACTGCATCCAACCGGACCGTGGCTGATATGCGCCATATCTTTAACCGGACCCCACACGACCCCTTTCGATCCCGCGTAGGCGCAACCGCGCTGGCTCATCACGCCCGGCACGGTTTTCTTGTTTGACTGAACGCCCCCGCAGGTTTTCTGGCTCTCGTCGGCGGGCAGCCCTACCCCCAAATGCTTAACGCGATCTTTCTGCGCTTTCTCGGGATACTTTTTCAGTATCTCCTCCACCGCGCTTTTTTGAATACTCTCTAGGCTTTCTGGACCCATCCGTCTCTCCTTTCCTTAGAGATCTATTGGCGCTAATCGCGCTTTAGTTAAAAACCACCTCGACATTGACCGGTTCCATATCCTGAAACTTCTTTGCGATCTCGAAGCACTCCGCGTCCTTATCAAGCTCTAGGCTAAGCTCGGCGATCTGGTATTTGTTGGTGAAGTACATATACTTCAAACCGCCCTCTTTAACCGTCTCCTGATTTAGGTAGTAGTGCGTCAGCGCCTTGGCGAGGAAGCTCTCTTTGTTTGAGATCGTCTTGTACAGCTCGGTCTTGGTCGATTTGGTCGAACCCTGATGGAGCTTGATCTCTTTAACCTTACTCATATCAACCGCCTTCTCGACCAGCTCGGCAACTTCGCTTGATGGAACTATATTGCCGCGATCGGCGGGAAAGTACATACCTAAAATAAACATTGTCGTCTCCTCCTTTTCGCCTAATTTTCGGCTTTTTTGCCAATGTTGGCTTCGTCGAACTGCTCGGCTATGCCAAACTCCATCAACAGACTCTCAAGCTCGTCCATCGGCAGCGGCGTTGGGATCACCTTGAGATCGTTGGCGATGATTTTGCGCGCCAGCTCTTTGTACTCCAGCGCCTGATCGGCGGTTGCGGCGTACTCGACGACGGTCATTCTGCGAAGCTCCGCGTGCTGAACGATGTTGTTGCGCGGAACGAAGTGGATCATCTGCGTGCCAAGCCTCGTCGCCAGCGCCTTTGCCAGATCGTACTCGCGATCGGTCATACGCGCGTTACAGATCAGCCCCGCCAAACGCACGCCGCCGCTGTTGGCGTATTTCAGAATGCCTCTTGAGATGTTGTTTGCGGCGAACATCGCCATCATCTCGCCCGACATCACGATGTAAATCTCCTGCGCCTTGCCCTCGCGGATTGGCATCGCAAACCCGCCGCACACCACGTCGCCCAAAACGTCGTAAGAGACGAAATCAAGCTCGTCGTCATACGCGCCGTTTTCTTCCAGAAAGTTGATGGCGGTGATCACGCCGCGCCCAGCGCAGCCGACCCCGGGTTCTGGACCGCCCGATTCGGTGCATCGGATATAGCCGCCCTCGGTTTGCGGGCTGAAGATGCTCGCGCCGTCCTTGCACACTTCGTCCAGCTCCAAATCCTCGACCGTGCCTTTCTCCGCCGCCATCTGCATAATAGTTTGCTGCGCTTTTTCATGCAGGATCAAGCGGGTGGAATCCGCCTTCGGATCGCACCCTACGATCAGGATTTTCTGCCCGTAAAAGTGCGCCATCGCGGCAAGCGTATTCTGGGAGGTGGTGGATTTGCCAATCCCTCCCTTGCCGTAGAAGGCTATCTGCCTAAGATCGCTCATCTGAACTCCTTTAATGTTGCTTGTGGATTAGCTGCGTCGCCGTTCCAACACAGACATTTTGCCCCACCCGTAATCAAATTAATGATTATTTTTTAATCAGTTAGCTTATTTTTATTTTAATCTTTTTTCGGCGCGTTATATCGCCAAACGCATAATGCTTACCGCCGCCCGCAATACGCAAAAAGATTGTCTCGCTACAATTGCGCTCGCGGCTCAATTGATATAGCGACGAGTTCCGTTTCTATAAGCCTTCGAGCGCGCCAACGGCGACGATAAACGCGCCGCGCAACGCTTTTCGTTATGATGCGTATAGCAAAAAGATCAAATTACGAGCAAGAAGGAAACAAAAATATTAAGATGGCGGTAAGCAACACGGCGAGCGTCGGTTTTGAACAACAGCTTTGGGCGGCGGCGGACATTCTGCGCGGCAATATGGACGCCGCGGAATATAAGCAGGTTGTGCTAGGGCTGATATTTTTGAAATACATCTCGGACAGATTTGAAGAGCGTTACCGCGAGCTAGAAGCCGACGACGACGATGTAGAGGATAAGGACGCTTATACGGAAGCTGGCGTGTTTTTCGTACCGCCCTCGGCGCGGTGGAGCGTCATTTCCCGAGACGCTCACAAAGCGGAAATAGGCACGGTCATTGACAATGCGATGCGGGCGATTGAGAAAGAGAACAAGCGGCTGAAGGATATTCTGCCAAAAAACTACGCCCGTGATGATTTGGACAAGCGCCGTCTCGGAAACGTAGTTGACCTATTCACCAATATTCAGATGACCACCCACGGTACGGACAAGGATATCCTTGGCCGTA
>JAITEA010000190.1 GCA_031282285.1 Helicobacteraceae bacterium | reverse complement strand
GAATTTTTACCGCGATCGTAGCAGGGTTAAGCAAAATTAACATAGCATTACGGCTTTAATTACGGAGGCAAGACTATGAAAAAAGAACTTCACCCGCAACTGATCGAATGCACGGTCAGCTGCGCCTGTGGCAATACTTTTACGATCCAATCGACGAAAGAATCTATCCGTCTGGACATCTGCGACAAATGCCACCCCTTCTACACGGGCAGCGAAAAGTCGGTGGACGTAACGGGTCGCGTCGAGAAGTTCAACAAGAAATACGGCTTGGCGTAATTCCAAGCCTGTTTGGGTGTTAAGCCTCGTTCCGACGCCGATTGGCAACCTTGACGACCTCAGCTTTCGCGCGCTTGATCGGCTGACGAAGGCGGAGGTCTTTTTCTGCGAGGATACCCGCGTAACCAAGAAGCTGTTGCGCCTGCTGCGCGAACGGCGCGGCGCGGTCTTTCAGTCGGTCGCCCGCTTTATCCCGCTCCACAGCCACAACGAACGATCGCTTGTTCAGAGCCTAGATCGCGCCCTGTTTGACCGCCCCTGCGTCTATGTAGGCGACGCGGGAACGCCCTGCGTGAGCGATCCGGGCGCGGCGCTGGTGGATTACGCGATAAAAAACCGGATCGAATACGAGGTTTTGACCGGCGCGTGCGCCGCCACGACGGCTTTTGCCGCGAGCGGGTTTGCCGATCCGCGCTTTATCTTTTACGGCTTCCTGCCGCACAAGGCAAACGCCAGAAAAGCCGAGCTTGAAGCGGCGCTGAAACTGCCCTTCGCGCTGATCTTGTACGAATCGCCGCACAGGGTCGAGGATTTCGCCGCGCTGATTGGCTCTCTCGCGCCCGATCGGACTATCGCCGCGTTCAAGGAGATGACCAAACTCCACGAAAAACGCTATATCGGCGCGGCGGCGGGCTTTGCCAACGCGCTGGAAACGATGAGCGTCAAAGGCGAATGGACGATCGCGATCGCGCCGCCAAACGAACAAGAAACGCGCCAAAACGAGCGGCTGATCGCGCAGCTTGCGGCGTTAAACGCGCCGATCAAGCCGTTATCTAAGATTTTAGCCGAGCTTAGCGGCGAAAACGCCGGCGCGTGGTACGACAAACTTAAACGCGATCGCGAGGCAAAATCTAAACTATGATCATTTTCGGCAAACAGCCCGTACTGTACGCTATCGAGCGGCATAGCGATATGATCGAGAGGCTTTTTGTCGCCAAGGAATTGGACAAAAAACTATTCGCCAAACTAAAGAGCGCGAAAAAGCCGATCGAGGTTCTGGATTTCAAAAAAGCCCAAGCGTTCGCGCGCGGACAGAATCATCAGGGAATGCTGGCTAAAATCAGCCCGCTTTTATTTCGCGAAAATCGCGAGGCGTACGACGCGCGGTTTGCGGCGATGTGCGCGGGGGTTACGGACGCGGGCAATCTGGGCGCGATTACCCGCACGGCTTACGCGCTGGGGGTGGACGCGCTTGTCTTTGGCGGCGTTAGTAGCGTTAATCTGGAGACGCTAATACGAGCAAGCAGCGGCGCGGCTCTATCGACGCCGCTTTTTTTGGCGCCAAACGCGCTCGAGACGATCGAGCTTTTCAGGCAGAAAGGATTTGTGGCGATCGCGGCGGCTTCGGACGGCGAGGACGCGAGAGCCTTCAAATGCGACGCGCCGAAAAAGCTGCTGATCTTGGGCGCCGAAGGATACGGCTTGAGCGAACGGATACTCAAAAAGAGCGATCGCAAGATAGCGATCGCGATGGAGCGGGAGTTTGATTCGCTGAACGTATCCGCGGCGGCGGCAATTTTGATCGATAGGATAAGAGGGTGAACGGATTTGAAACCTTAAAGACGATGGACATTGGCGAGATGTACCGCAAAACGCACATCTCGGCGGCTGAACTGCAAGCTATCCTAGCCAAGCGCTTCGAGAATTTCAATCGCGCCAAAGCGCTTGGTTTTTTCAAGATTTTAGAGCGGGAGTACAATCTTGATCTAAGCGAGCTGGCTGCGGAATACGAGGCGTTCTACGGCGCGAAAAACCAAGACGATCAGATATTTGTGGTCGCCAAAGAGGAAAAAAACCGCGCGGGCAAATACCTGATCGTCGTTTTGGCGCTGATTGCCGTAACGCTTGGCGGGACCTTCGCGCATCTTACCGGCAACCCGCAAAGCTCCCAAAACGCTACGCGCTCCGCGAGCGCTTCAAACGCCGTAGCGACGCCAAACCCGCTGGTGGAGGAGGCGAAACAGACGATCGCCGAGCCAAAGGTCGAGGAGACGCTAGCGCCCATTCCCATAGAGCCAAGCGCCGAAGAACGCCGCCAGATCAGCGCCGCTATGCAGTTCTATGTTCAGCCGGAGGGCGATCTGTGGATTCAGATCACCTATCTGGACACGGGGCAGCGCGAACAGAGGACGATCTCCTCGCGCTACGATTTCGATCCGGCGAGGGACGCCGAGTTTTTATTTGGGCACGGCAGGTTCAAACTGATCTACGGTTCGGACACGATCGAGCCGCAGACCAATCTGCGGCAGCGGCTACGCTTAAGCGACGGCGCGCTGACGCGTATCGTCGCGCCGGTAAGAAACCAGCCGCAGGAGACGATCTCGGCGCAAGAGGGAACAACGCAAGGGGGGACAAACTGATATATGCGTAAGTTTTTTATATTTTTGGCGGCGTTAAGCGCGCTGTTTGGCGACGCGATCAACGATAAGGTGCGCGCTTTGGTCGATCCGCAAAGCTATGTAACGCACCAGAAACTTATCGAGATCATATTCAAAAACAAAAAGGAGTTTTTAGCCGAGCCGGATCGCGCCGATAGCGTGAAAGTCGCCGCGACGCTGAAAGAAAACGGGCTACTGGACATATTCTACAAAGAGGGTCCGCGCAACCTAAGCGCCACTTTCAGATCGACCAAAAGCCCGATGTTTTTCTTGAAGGCGGTCAGCGACAGCTTAAGCGATCTAGGCTACAACTTCACCCGTCTCAGCGCGATGCGATCGGACTCGCTGTTTTTTGAATGGACGATCAGCTACCGTAGCGATCACGCCATCGATCCCGCGCAGCTATCCAAAAGGCTGGCGGCGTTTCGCGTCAAGATCGACGACATCTCCAAGCAGGGCGACGACTGGCGCTACTTGATAAGCGCGAAAAATCCCAACCTGCCCGAAGCAACCGCGCTGGAGATCAAGCACACCTCCGACGATCCGCTGCTGGTTCAGAATATGTCGGGCGAATACTGGGTGAAACTGCCGCCATATTCCTCCAACGCGAGCCGCGTGGGTATCCGCAAAAAAAGCGGCGGTTCGTGGGTGGTTTACGCGGTGTTTTACGACGAGGCGCTTCAACCGATCCAGACCGCCGTGTCGGCAAACTCCGTTAAAGCGTTTATCTCCCCATTTCCCGAAAACGCCGCGTATCTGAAGATCACCGACAACGACATAGCCGTTACGCTTCAGCACGGCTTGCAGTTCTGGATTGAAGTTATCGATAAACAAGCGCAAAGCGATTAAATATGTTTGACGAAATAGAGTTTGACAAGATAAAAAGACTGCCCAAATATGTGTTTGCCGCCGTCGGCGAGCTGAAGATGCAGCAAAGGCGCGCCGGCGCCGATGTGATCGATCTCTCGATGGGCAACCCCGACGGACCTACGCCGCGCCATATTATCGATAAATTGATCGAAAGCGCGCAAAAGCCGAAAGTTTACGGCTACTCGGCGAGCAAGGGCATCTACAAGCTGCGTCTGGCGGCGGCGGATTGGTACAGGCGCAAATACGGCGTTACGCTCGATCCCGAAACGGAAGTGGTCGCCGCAATGGGCAGCAAGGAGGGTTACGCGCACCTCGTTCAGGCGATAACCAATATCGGCGACACGGCGATTATCCCCGATCCGTGCTATCCGATCCACTCGCAGGCGTTTATCTTGGCGGGCGGCAATGTGGCGCGTTTTCCTATGAAGCTAAACGCCGATCTCTCGCTCGATCAGGAGGCGTTTATCGACGATGTAAAGCGCGCGCTGACCGAGACAAGCCCGCGCCCTAAATATCTTGTCGTGAACTTTCCAAACAATCCCACGACGGCGACCGTTACGCCCGATTTTTACGAAAAGATCGTCGCGCTGGCAAAAGAGGAGCGTTTCTATATTTTGAGCGATATCGCCTACGCGGAGCTTGTATTCGACGGCTATCAAACGCCCTCGATTATGTCCGTAGCGGGCGCGAAAGAGGTGGCGATCGAAAGCTACACGCTCTCCAAATCGTACAATATGGCGGGCTGGCGCGTCGGCTTTGTCGTCGGCAACCAAAAGCTTGTCGGCGCGTTGGCGAAAATCAAAAGCTGGCTGGATTACGGAATGTTCACGCCGGTACAGGTCGCCGCCACCGTCGCGCTGAATGGCGATCAATCCTGCGTGGGGGAGATACGCGAAAACTACCGCAGGCGGCGCGACGCGCTGGTCAAATCGTTTGCCGCCGCGGGCTGGGAGATCGTTTCGCCCAAGGCGAGTATGTTCGTCTGGGCGCGGATACCGCCGCCGCTACGCGAGCTGGGCAGTTTGGAGTTCGCCAAAGAACTGCTGATCAACGCCAATGTGGCGGTAAGCCCGGGCGTGGGCTTTGGACCCGCCGGCGACGAGTTTGTCCGCATAGCGATGATCGAGAACGAAAACCGCATCAGGCAGGCGGCGAAAAATATCAAGCGCTTTTTCCGCGACAGAGGCGTCAAAAGCGACGCG
>JAITEA010000234.1 GCA_031282285.1 Helicobacteraceae bacterium | reverse complement strand
CGACGGGCAAACGCCTGAGCGATGTATATCATCTGGCGTGGAAGCTGGGGCTCAAAAGCGTCTATTATCTACGCAGCGAAAGCGCCGAATTCAAAAACGAAGCGCCCAAAGCGGTCGATAGGAGCGTCGAGTGCGACGGCTGCCAATAATTTGGCTAATTTGCGCGACGCGCAATACAAACGAGCGCGATAATTTCCCGCAAATGCGCTCAACGAAAACGCCTCAAATTATTTAGCGAGGGTAAGTTCAATTCGCAATGCCATATAAACTTTGCGAAATAACGCTTGCGCGCCCGACAAAGGCGGCGGCGGCGCTGATGGAGGCGCTGCATATCGATCGCGCCAAAGCGCAGCGGCTGATCGACAAGGGTAGAGTCAAGCTAAACGGCGAAAGATTGACGATCAAAACCGAAGTAACGGGCGTTTTAAGCGCGCTCGTATTCGATCCGAAACCAAGCGGATTAAAGCCGTTTTTCATTACGCCGGATTTTGCCGTTTTTGAAAAACCCGTAGGCGTTTTGGCGCACCCAAACGGCTTTGATTGCGACTCGACGCTGCTCGACGACTCGAGGGCGATCTTTGGCGGCGCGGCGCAGTTGTGCCACCGGTTGGATCGCGAAACCAGCGGGCTGGTCGTAGTCTCGCGCAACGCGCAAACCGAAGCCGCCATCAAAGATCAATTCGCTTCCCGTCTGGCGAAAAAAACCTATCTCGCCTTCGTCGGAGGACGGATAGACGCGCAGCGGCTGATCGACGCGCCGATCGCCGTCGGGACAAGGGAGCGCAACGACAGGCTCGGTCTGCCAAAGGTGCTCGGCGCGGTCAGCTTCTCGCAAGGCAGATCGGCGCGAACGCTGATAAACCCGCTGGAGTATTTTGGCGATCTGGACGCGACGCTGATCGAGGCGCTGCCAATCAGCGGCAGGACGCATCAGATTCGCCTTCATCTACGATATATCGATCGCCCGATTTTGGGCGACGCGCTCTACGGCGCGGGCGTGGAAACCGCGAGGGCGCAACTGGACAGATCGCTATCTCGCGCCGAACGCATAGCCAAAACGGGCGCGGATCGCCTGATGCTGCACGCCGATTCGATCGAGTTTTTTTACCGATCGCGCTTTTTTATCAAAAGCCGCGTCGAGTTCGGCAAAGCGACCCTGCTTCGCGCGATCAAAGCGGATTGACCGCGCCCAAAACGGCTTATCATCGGTTTTCTCGGGGCGGGAGCGGCGAGAAATACCCCACGATCAGCAACAACGCGCCCACGCCCATAAACGAAACGACCCGCGCCAGCGAGCCTTGATCGCTCATCTCCACCAAAAACAGCTTGAGCGCCACTACGCCAATCAGCGCCGCGCCCGCTATCCATAGCGATCGGTTGGCGACGCGGGTAGCGCCGATCATCGTCGCCAGCGCCAGCAGCGTCCAGATAATCGACCAGCCCGCCTGTACGCCCGTTTCGCTAAACATCGAGGCAAAATCGTACCGCACGCCGCCAAAGTGATACGCGGCGCGGCAGACCGCAGCCGTGCATAACGCCAGCGCCGAAGCGCCGAGGGCGAGCGCCGAAGCGAGTTTTATCTGCTGCGCATCAAACCCAAGATCGCCCAGATCGGTTAGTCGCGCCGTAACCCAGCGCAACGCGACGAGCGCCGCGGCGATCAGCGCTATCTCCAGCGGATTTACGATCGGCAAGTATGACAGCGGATCGCATTCGCCCGCCGAAAAGATATTCGCCAGCCAGAACCACGACAGCGCCGCCGCCAAAACGGGTAGCGCGGCGTAGAGGCGATACTCCTTTGAAAAGCCGCCGATCGGATAGAACTTAACGCGCGAGGCGCTTACGATCAACAGATAGAGGCTTGGAAATATCGCCCAAGCGATCCAGCGCCAAGCGCTATTTGCCTCGGTTATATGCGCCGCAAAGTCGCGCGCGCTAAAGGACAAAACCGCGACCAGCGCCGCCGCGATCAGCGTATGCGCCGCGCTTAGCGTTATCGGCGGCAGGAGCTTTTCCAGCCGCGAAAGAGCGAAATAGTGCGCGCCAAACAGAGCGATCCACGCCAAAACAATCGTCGTAAGCGCCAAGCTCCCGCCGTTTGCCATAAATACGATTGCCTTAAACGGCAAAACGCCGTCGGTTACCAGCAAAACGATCGCCGCCGCCAGCGGGATCAGGCACGCGATCGCTAGGCTTCGCCAGCTCGCGGCTTTGGCAAACGCCGTCCAAAACGCCGACAAAACGCAGATCGCCAGCAGCGCGGTATGACGGCTCCACGCCGCCGCCCATTCGCCGCTTGGATCGACTAGATACGCGTTCCGCGCCGCTTCGCCAAGCGCCGCAAACGCGAACCACGCGACGCTCCAGCCAAGCGCGATATTCGCAAACGCCGCGAGCGTCGATCGGTATTGTGCGGCGCTCGCGATCTCCTGTTCGTCGCTTAAACGCGCCAAATACGCGCCGGCAAAACCGCTTAACGCGATTGCGAGCGCGATCGCAAAATCCAAGTTAAATATCGCGGAATACGCGCCGTCGGCTACCGCGCCGTAAACGATCGTTTCGACGATCATATCCGCTCTTGAAACAAAATACGACGCGCCGCTTACCGCCCACAGCGTAGCCGCGCAGAATAAAAATACCGGCGATCGCAGTTTGATCCCCGCCGCGACCGTGGCAAGCGCGGCGGCTTGCCAGCATAAAAGCGTATAGTCGATATTGAAGCCAAAAGGCGCGATAAGATAGATAAATATCAACCCAGAAACGGCGAACAGGGGCTTGATATTGCGCTCCCACTCGCTAAGCGACTGCGCGGCTTTGCGCGCGATCAGAAAGCAAAATATCAGCGCGCAACCCAGCATCGCCGAACCAAGCGGCGAACCGCTCAAAACCGCGTCGTGGCTGGACAAAAACGGCTTGCCGGACTGCGCCGCGAACCAAGGCGCCAAAAATGACGCGCCGCGGTCGGCAAAGATATTAGTATCGATCAAAAACGCGACCGCCGAGCCGAATATCAACAGCGTAGCAAAGCCGCGAGAGAGCCGCCGCGACTGCTTGAAGCCAACCCAATACACGCCCGCGCCCTCTACCGCCCACGCGGCGGAGGTCCATTGCGGATCGAGCGCCAGCGGTATGGCTAACGAAACGAAAATGACGCCAAGCGCCAACGCGATCTCGCGCAGTAGCGTCAATTCGCTCTTGCCGCGCAGCGCGAGGGCGGCGAGCAGATAGAATAGCCCCAAAATCAGCGCCGAAAACGCCATACCGTATTCGATATGCTTTATGATCGCGCACTGCATACCAAAGCCGATCAGCGGCGGCGCGAAGAGGATAACCGCGTCGATATAATCGGCGTTTTTGATCGCTAGGCTCGGCGTTTGGCTCGCGTTTGCCTCGATCAGTTTTCGGCGCGCAAAGAGCAAGCCGACGACCACAAACGCGACGAAAAACAACGCCAAAAACGGCTGAGTGGTTGCAAACAGATCGGGCGAATACGAGCGAAGCCCCCACGCGAAGCCAATACCAAACGATCCGGCAAATCCGATCAGATTCAGCGCGCGCCACGCCTTGAACCACGCTATGGCGATCAGCCCCGCGTCCAAAACCGCGAAGTAGCTAAAGAGCGCAATATGATTACCGCTGCCGGTCGAGGCGAGTATCGGCGCGGCAAAACCGCCCATAGCCGCCGCGCAGGCGAGCGCCGAAGAGTCCTGAATCAGCGCCAAGACTACCGCGCAGACGGTCAGCGCCGCGAGCAGGGCAAACGCCGCTTCGGGCGGAAGCAGGCTATGCACGCGCATCGCCGCGAAAACGATCAGATAGAGCATAGCCACGCTCGCGCCCTGCAGGGTCAGCCCGTATTCGGGTCTTTTTAAGCGTAGCCGCCAGCCAAACTGAAGCAGCGCCAAAGCTATCAGCGCCGCGCAGACATAGCGGGCGTTTATGGACAGCGAAAATCGCTCTGAGGCGTAGCGCAGCAAAAACGCCAAACCTATAAACAGCAGCGCCGCGCCGGCGCGCAGTATAGCGTTGCCGCCAAGCGCCCAGTTTTTGATAGCCGTTATAGCGCGCTCCAGATCGTTTGGTTCGCCTTCAAGCGGGCGCGGTTGATCGGGTTTGATCCGTTCGCGGTCGTACGAGTATGAGCTTTCTGTTTTGACTTGTTCGGTTTGCTCGGCTTGCTCGCGATCGACGGCGCGTTCGGCGCTAATCGCGGGCGGCGTTTGATCGCTCGCGCTAGGTTGTTCGGCGTTTTCGCAATCGTACGCCGCCGCGATCGTCTGGCTTGCTTTGGCGGATTCGGTTTTGACCGCCAAAGGCGTTTGCGACGCGGCTTGAACCGTATAGGCGGTTTTTTGCGATGTTTCGGGCGTTTCGGGCGCGGAGTTTTTCGCTTCGAGCGACGCTATTCGCTCGTTTAGATTCTTTACTTCGCGGTTAAAATGCGCGATCAAATCGCTTAAGCGTCTTTCAAGCCACGAGATATTATTTTTCAGATCGCCCATACGCGCAAACAGGACGATTGGCGCGACGACATAAAAAACCGCTACGCCAATACCTAGCAGTACGAGCGCCGCTATCTCCATCTGAAATCGCCTTGCTTTTGGACTATCGCCGTATTATGCCTTAAGCGCCCAAATAAAACGATCGGCGCTAACTCAAAACGACGCCCGACAACCATAAACGATCGCGACTGATCGCAAAAGCGAGGCGGCGGGAACTAGCGACAGCCGCAATTAAGATAACTATCGTTACTATTTGCGATAGATTTTATAAAAAAGGTTTCTCATATGCTTTTGCGTTTTGTTTTTGCCCCCTCAACAAACGAGGCTAGCCGTTAGCGGATTGTCGGCGTTTTTGGCTTTTCTAATCGATCGCGGCGGATGTTATAGGGTTCCGGTTGTTATGCGAAATCTAGCCGCCTTTGTTTTCGTAGCGGCGTTCTGCGTCGCCGCCGACGAAAACGCATCAATCGACGCTAACCAAAGCGCGGCGCGTTCCGCCTTTGGCTACTCGATTGGTATCGGCGTCGCCAACCTCCCTTATTTTGATACAAGCTCAAAAACCCGCTGGCGCGTTCTGCCGTACGGCGATCTGCGCTACAAAGCGTTCTTTCTGTCGCCAATGAAGGGGATTGGCTTCGATTTGCCGCTTAGCGGCGGCGCGGTGTTTTCGCCCGCGATCAGCTATCGCGGCGGGCGCGACGAAAGCGACGACAAATCGCTCAAAGGTTTGGGCGATATTGACGCGGAGGCGACTTACGGCGCGTCGATTGCGTATATGCGTCCGAATATCGTCGCGGGCGCAAGGTATTTTCGCGGGTTTTCAAGCGGATCGTCGTCGTTTGGAGTTCTCCTGAGTTTTCCGCTGCGTATAAGCGAAAACTGGACAATAGCGCCATCCGTTTCCGCGGGGTTTGCCGACGGCAAATATAACCGGACTTATTACGGCGTGAGCAAGCGCCAAGCGGCGGCTTCCCGCTACGATAGGTACGATCCAAAAGGCGGGCTAATTGATATATCCCTTTCGCTTGCCGTTAATTACCGCGTTTCGCAAACGACGAGCGCGACTCTGTTCGCCCGTTATAAACGCTTTGCCGATCAAGCCGCCGATTCGCCTATTATCAAACGCGAAGGCGAATATCAAAACAATTTTGGCGCGATGATCGTATATCGTCCGCACAAATAGATAAGCGCTTATTCGCTGATTGCGGCTGAATGCTTGCAACTCAAAGCTATATCAAAAACAGCGTCCAGTAACCATAAACGGTCGCGATCAACAAACACGAGCCGATAAGCGTGAAAATAAAGCCGTAAAACGCCATATCTTTAATCTTCAGCGCGCCGCTGGAAAAGGCGATCGCGTTAGGCGGCGTGGAGATTGGCAGCAAAAACGAGAAGCTGGCGCAAACGGTCGCGGCAAGCAAAAAACGCTCCGCGCTGAAGCCGCCCTGCAAACAGAGCGAATATACGATAGGAAGCGCGATCGACGCTTTGGCGGTGTTGCTGATCGCGAAGGCGAGAAAACACATAGCGAATATGATCGCAATTAGCGTCGTCAGGCTCCCTTTGGAGACAAAAAACGCCATCGCGTTCGCCGCGCTCTTATCCAGCCCCGTCGTCAAAAACGCCTGCGAGAGCGCGAAGCCCGCGCCAAATAAAAAGATGATTTCATACGGAATCTTTTTGCTGTCGTTCCAGTCGATAAACGACAGCCCGGGCATAAACAGCAAAAGCCCGAAAAACAATATCAGCGCCTGCTCGTTTAATCCAAGCCCGCCGTAATACGGTTCGATCGGCGAGTTCAGCGCCAAAAGCGCCGCCAAAATAAGGATAATCGCGCCTAGTTTTTTCTGATCTTTTGTAACGGGCGTCCATTGGCTCAGGCTGTAAGTTAATTTCATATCCTTCGCGCCGATAGAGAGTATCGACGCGAGCGCGATCAGCATCAAGATAGCAAGCGGCGTCATCAGCGCGATCCAGCGCATAAACGAGATCGTGCTCATATTTTGCGCGTTCAGAAAACCAAACAAGATCAGGTTAGGCGGCGTGGCGATCGGCGTGGTTATGCCGCCGACGCTCGCGCCGAAAGCGATCGCCAGCGCAAGGCGCATTTTCAGCCTAATATCGCTTGCCAGAAAGTGCGCCAGCGGCATTAGCAGCAGCGCGGTCGTGGTGTTTGAAAGCGTCGTGCTTAGCATTCCGCTTGTGAAACTGAGCGCGAATATCGCCCCGCGCGCGCTTGCGGGGAAGATTTTGAGCAGTTTATGCGCTATGAGCTTGTGAAGCTCGGTTTTCTCGACGGCGAGCGCCAGCATAAAGCCGCCCAGAAAGAGAAAGATAATGCCGTTGGCGTAGTTGCCCGCCGTTTTATCAACGCTCAAAATCCCAAGCGCGGGAAACATCGCGATCGGCAGCAGCGAAACCACGCCCAGCGGCAAACCCTCGTTCGTCCATAGCGCCACCAGCAAAACGACCGCGCCAAGTAGCCGCGCGTGCTGATCGCTTAAGCCGCCGTAAAAGCCGATCGCGTACGCTCCGACCGCCGCCAGAACCGCTATGGTAATGTTTTTAACTCGTTTATCCGCCAATTGTTCGCGCCCGCTTTGCAAAGTTTCAAAGCGTTGATTTTATACGCAAACGCTAAAATCCCGCGCCGCCCGCGCTCATTTCCACACAATTAACAACGCAATTTATTTTGACCTACCAATATTTGTGCCTAAAGTCAAGGTTAGTTTGCGGAGCGATCGGAGCCAAAACTTTATGTTTATGCCGGCTTTGCGCTACCATACTACTAGGCTAGATACTACCCCGTTTAATAACATTGTTAATCATATTGCAAGTGCGGCGCGGGCAAAAACAACGGCTATATTTTATTGATCGGGATGGTCAGTAAAGCGCGCTTGTCTTCTTATCCGCGCCAACAAGCGCCGCTCGCTTTGCGGCGCAAGAATAACGGAGGCGCGATCGGGCATCGATCGCATTTATGGAAGTTAATATTTTGAGCCGATGCATATAAATAATGAAAAGCAAAAATATCTTGCGCTTCCTTCTCGTCATTCCCGCGCAGCGCCCGCTCCGCAGGAGCGCAAGGCGCGTAGGAAGGCGGGAATCCATCTCACAAAAATGTAACAAAAAAACGAAAGCCCACTCGATCGCCTTCTCCACACGCGCCTTGAGACTCCTTTTAGATAGCGTTCAGCATCTAGCGCGACGAAGGGGTATCCCCGTTAGCGAATAAGCGTTAAACAGGGGAATGGTAGTGTTTGCGTGTAATAGCGATCTGAAAGGAAACAAGGCTCAAAGCGCGGCGATTTGCAGCCCAAAAACGAGCGAGCGGCGAAGCGATAGAAGGCAAAGTCTTCGCCCGAAGCTCCAGAAGGGAGCGAGGTATCGCGGAAGAAGCGGCGCAGAGCGATGCTCGCGCAGGAAGATGGATTTCTGCCTTCCGCCCCAATATCGCCACAGAAAGCAAGTCGCTAAAGGACTTTAGGCTTTTGCGAAAGGAAAGAGAACGATCGTGGGATAGAGAATAAGCGGTATAAACCGAGATTTATTGTATTGCGCAAGGTTTCAAGATGGATTCCAGCCTGCGCGGAAATGACGGAAACGAAGGTTTTACCGCTAAAGTTGTGGGGATGGCGAACAGTCGCGCTAACGATAGCGATCGTTAGCGCGTAATCGCGAGGCTAAAACTCGACTTTTGTAAAGTCGTTTATGTATTTATCGGTTATTTTGTCTAATCCAAGCTGACCATACTCGTTATATCCCGTCGCGGAAACATTGCCGTCCCTTGTCAGCGCTAGGGAGTGTCCGAATCCAGCGGCTATAGCTTTGACGCCGCTTAGCGAG
>JAITEA010000144.1 GCA_031282285.1 Helicobacteraceae bacterium | reverse complement strand
CGCCGCGCCAAGAAGAGCAGATCGCGCCGATCGCGCCCGCGCAACAAAGCGCCAGCCAAACGCCGCCAAAGAGCGAGCCGCGGACGGCAAACGGCGCGAACGACGGCGCAAAACCAAACGACGAGCAAAACGCGAGCGCGGTTTTGAGCGTGGCGGAGCTGAACGCCATATTCGCGCCCATAGCGCCCGCGCAACAAAGCGCCAGCCAAACGCCGCCAAAGAGCGAGCCGAAAACGGCGATCGCGGCGGAACTAGGCGATCTATACGGGGCGATTATTTACGAGCTTACGCCAAAAGAGCGCGAGTTTTTGGAGCAAAATCTCAACCCGATTCAGACCATCACGCAGCGCTACCTGTGGCAGAGAGGCTATCCGAGCCTCGCCGTCGCGAAAGGTATGCAGGGCGTTGTTATTCTGGGCTTCACGCTGATGCCAAACGGCGATATAACGCCGATCGAGACTATCAAAAGCTCCGGCTGGAGCCTGATCGACGATCACGCCGTCGATACGATCCGCGCCGCTTACAAGGATTACCCGCATCCGACGGAGCCCGTGCGCGTGAGAATGCGCGTGATTTACAGCCTGTAACGAACCGGACTTAAACGCCCAAACCCCGTCGTTTCTCCCCGCCGCCAGCCACATTTTGCAAAAAAATTACGCGGATAACGCTTAAGCTTTACCCAGCGGCGATACGCTTACGCCAAAGGAGACAAAATGAACGCCGATTTTATTAATTCCGGCGCCTCGCTAAGAGAGGCTTACGAAGCGGTAAGGATCATTATCGACGAAAAACTGATAACGACGGTATTTCAGCCGATCGTATCGTTAAAAGACGCCAAGATCGTCGGCTACGAAGCGCTTAGCCGAATTACCGAAAAAGAGCTTGAGATGGATATAAATCTGCTCTTTAGCATAGCCGATCGAATGAGGCGATCGTGGGATTTGGAGACGCTGTGCCGAATGCGCGCTTTGAAAAACGCCGCGCTAAAACCAAGCGGCTCGAAGCTGTTTTTGAATGTGAACGCAAATATTATTTACGACGATAATTTTATAAGCGGTTTTACGCAGCGCTATTTGCGCGAATACGGGCTGAACGCTTCCGAAATTGTCTTTGAGATCACCGAACGGGCGGCGCCTACTCGCGCGGAACCGTTTTTCGCGGCTATCGATCACTATAAAGAGCAGCGTTACGCGATCGCGATCGACGACGTGGGATCGGGGTTTTCGGGGCTGAATCTGATTATGGAGACAAAGCCGAACTTTATCAAGCTGGATATGAGTTTAATTAGAAACATAGACAAAGACGGCGTGAAAATATCTATGTGCAAGGCGCTCGCGGAGTTTTGTAAGAACGCGAATATCGCGCTGATCGCCGAGGGGATAGAGACGCAAGAGGAGCTTTCCGTCGTTATAAAATTGGGCGCGGATTACGCGCAGGGATTTTTTATCGGCATTCCTAAAGCCTCGTTTGACGCAATCGATAAAGACAAAGCGGGGCTGATAACGCTGATACAATCAAAAAACTATATTGAGGACGGCGGCGGATCGGTCTATCCGCGTATTGGTATGCTAAGCAAAAACGGGCATATATCCAGCCCCGACGAATCGGCGCTAACGCTGTATGAAAAAATAAAATCCAACCCTTCCATAACCGAGATATGTATATTGCAGGATAAAAAACCGATAGGCTTTATAACAAAGTCCGATCTGCTCTCAGCGTTCGGCGGTATGTACGGACACTCGATTAATTCCAGAAAGAGCGTGAAAGAGCTGATGAGAATCGACTTTCTGAAAGTCGATCATAACGCCAGAGCCGACGAGGTTTCGCGCCTTGCTATGCAAAGACCGTACGAGCGGCTCTATAACCCGATCGTGGCTGAAAAAAACGGCGAATATCTCGGCATAGTAACCGTTAAAGACCTGCTGGATAAAAGCACGAAGATTCAGATAGAGATCGCCGCGCGCGCCAATCCGCTTACGGGATTGTCGGGCAATCTGCTGATCGAAGAGGAGATAGCAAAACGCATATTCGCAACAGCGTCATATTGTATAACATACTACGATATGGATAATTTCAAGGCGTATAACGACGCTTACGGCTTCGTAAACGGCGATCGTATGCTGAAATTGCTTTCGGATATACTTAAATCTTGCGCGACTCGCGGCGAGTTTATAGGGCATATAGGCGGCGACGATTTTATAGTCATCGGCGATTATCATGACGGCGAGCCGTTTTGCCAAAAAGTAATCGAGGCGTTTAGCGCGCAGGTCGTTTCGCTCTACAGAGAAGAGGATGTGAAAAACGGCTTTATCGCCTCGAAAAACAGACAGGGCGTAACGGAGAACTTCCCGATAACCACGCTATCGATCGCGGGCGTTACCAACAGGCGCAAAACCTATAACAATATCGAGGATTTCTCGCTCGACGCGGCTCGTATAAAAAAGCTCTGCAAAAGCAAAGCGGGCGACTATTACCATATCGAATAATCTTGCCGCTATTTAGCGCCAAACAAACGCGCAGTTTGCGATCTGCCGCTATTAATCGCGCTTAGCGCGTCAGCGCGGCAAACTGCGTTTTGAGATACTCCGTATTTGTGCTGGCGACAATGCCGGAGGGATTGATAAGATTCAGTCCGCTCTGTTCGTAACTTTTCTGCGCCAGATCGCCAAGCTTTTTCGTTTCGCCCAGCAGACGCGATTTGACCTCGCTTAGCGCGTCCGCGTTTGCTTTGATTAAATCGTCGATCGCCGCGATAAAGGCGTCGTTATCGCCAAAGTTCAGCCGTTCGCGCGCGTTTGTCGCGTTCGCGCCCTTTAGCGGGAAGTTTTCGTATAGGTTCTCGTTTTTGTAGCGGGTATTTTCCACGCGATCGGCGATAATTTTCGCCGCTTCGCCGCGATCGATCTCGCCGTTTTTGGCGGCTAACGCGGTCGTTTTCAAAGCGCCCAGCGATCGCTCCAGCGTTTTGATCGCGCCAAATAGATCGTTATCATTTTTTAGCGACGCGCTTTGCGCCTTGATATTAGTTTGCGTCAAACTTAGTTCGCTTACCGCGCCCGCTTGCGCCGTAGCCGCCCGCGCCGGCGCGCTCGTATAGGGCGCTGCGCCGGCTCTGATAGGATTGATTTCCATTGTTCGCTCCTCGCGTTTTGCAAATTCAAGCAACGCCCGTTCCGAACTTCTGTTATACTTATTCTATGCTTAACTATGCGCTGGACGCGACGATGCTGTTTTTTATCGAAATTATCGAAGCCAATCTTCAGCGGGGCGACACGCTTGAAGAGTACGCGCGCAATATAAGCGATCTGAAGCGATCGCGCCCGTTTATCTATATATGTCTCTATTCGTCGTTTTTCTTTGTGGCTGTTTACGCGCTTTATTACGATATATTTAACGCGCTGATAATTACGATCTTGGCGCTGAAGTTTGCCGATTGGTACGCGAAGTTTTATCTGCTTGGCGCGGCGAAAGAGGGCGGCGATCTGGCGTTTGCGAATATCAACGCGGCGGATATAAAGATAACGCCCGCCGTTCGCTACGCGGGCGCGTTTTTCTACGCCTTTTTGTTTTATATCGCGATTAGCTAAATTATGGTTCGGCGATATTAAAATCGTTCGGCGCGTACGCCTCGAGCAAAGATAATATCTCGTTTAATAACGGATATTTTGGCGCTTTAAGTTTCAGCGCGATCTCGTTTAACTCCCCGCGCGTAAGCGCGTACGATTTAGCCGCGCTAGCGCCCTCTCTCGCGCTTAAAACGCCGTTTGAGAGACGAAGGCTCCACGCTTCGCCGTCGATCGTAAGGCTCAACGCGATCGTTTTGCCCTCCGCCTTGCGCGGATCTAACCGAACGGCGAGATAGTCAAAGAGCATTCCGATCGGCACAAACTTGATAATCTCGCCCCCAAGCGTGCTTAACCCGCCGCGTTTTTTCGCGCCCTCTCTTAGCTCCAGCGCGCC
>JAITEA010000115.1 GCA_031282285.1 Helicobacteraceae bacterium | reverse complement strand
GATAAGCGCCAATAACAGAGCTAAAAAAATGCGTTTGTCGCGGCGCATATCAAACTATCTCGCGGATTTTACTACGCATTTAAGTATTCTTGAAGCGCTTTTGGAGAGAGCTTTTTGCCATCTCTGATCTGGCGGATCGCCTCAAGCGCCGCTTTGGTGGCGGCGATCGTGGTGAAATAGGGGATTTTGCTGGTCAAAACCGCTTGACGCAGCCGTCTCGCGTCGTCTTTGGCGCGTTTGTTGTCGGAGGTGTTGATCGCCAAATCGACATCTTTGTTTTTGAAAAGGTCTTCCACATTCGGTCGCCCTTCGCTAACCTTCAGCACAGTTTCGCACGCCACGCCGCCGGAGCTTAGCATCTTTGCCGTGCCCGTCGTGGCGACGATCGCAAAGCCTAGCTTCGTGAACTCCTTGGCAAGTTTCAGCCCGTCGTCTTTATCCGCGTCGGTGAGCGACATAAACAGCTTTTTGCCCGCCGCGGGGATCGGGTTTTGGCAGGCAAGCTGCGATTTGGCGAAGCTGACGCCAAAGCTGTCGCTTATGCCCATCACCTCGCCTGTGGAGCGCATTTCGGGTCCTAAGATCAGATCGGCTCCGGGCAGCTTGTTAAACGGAAATACCGCCTCTTTGACCGCGACGAGATTTTTCAGCTTCGGCTTTAACACGCCGTCTTTTTTGACCACGATCTTGGCTTTGTCGTAGGCGTTTATGGCGCTCTCCAGCGACTCGCCCCACATCACCCGCGTGGCGATTTTGGCAAGCGGAAGCCCCGTCGCCTTCGAGACGAACGGCACGGTTCGGCTGGCGCGAGGATTGACCTCGATAAGATACGCCTCGCCGCCGCTGATCGCAAACTGGATATTCAGCAATCCTTTAACGCCTAGTTTGATCGCGATTAGCTTTGTTTCGCTCTCGATCGCTTTGATCATCGCCTCGCCGATAGTCTGCGAGGGCAGCGAGCAGGCGGAGTCGCCGCTATGAATGCCCGCCTCCTCGATATGCTCCAGAATGCCGCCGATATAGACCTGTTCGCCGTCGCTGATCGCGTCCACATCCAGCTCCACGGCGCGATCGAGAAACTTATCCACCAGCAATGGCGCCTCGCTGCTTACGCTGACCGCCTCGTCGATATAGAGCTTCAGATCGTTTTCATCGTAAACGATACGCATTCCGCGCCCGCCCAGCACATAGCTTGGTCGCACAAGCGCCGGATAGCCGATTTTGGACGCGGTTTCAAACGCCGCCTCGCGCGTGGTAGCCGTCGCGCCGGCGGGCTGCAAAAGCCCGTTTTCCTCGGCGAACTTGGAAAACTTCTCGCGATCTTCGGCTATATCGATCGTTTTGGCGCTCGTGCCGATGATCTTGGCGCCCATCGCGCTAAGGCTGCGCGCCAGTTTGAGCGGCGTCTGCCCGCCAAAATGCACGATGATGCCGTCTGGTTTCTCGCGCTCGATCACGCCCCGAATATGCTCCAGATCGATCGGCTCGAAATACAGCGCGTCGCTCACATCGTAATCGGTGGAGATGGTTTCGGGGTTGCAATTGACCATAATAGTCTCGATCCCCATCTCGGCGAGCGCGAACGAGGCGTGAACGCAGCAGTAATCAAACTCGATGCCCTGTCCAATGCGGTTTGGTCCGCCGCCTATGATCATCGCCCGCTTGCGATCGCTCTTGCGCGGCTTGATAGGTTTTGGGTAGCCGGGCATAATCGAGTAAAGATATGGCGTTAGCGCCTCGAACTCCGCCGCGCAGGTATCGACCTCGCGGTATTTCGGCTCGACGCTAAGTCTTTTTCGCGCCAGATATATATCATTTTCGTGGAGATCAAGCCCTTCGTTTTTGTTCAGCAGTTTGGCGAGCATACGATCGCTGAAGCCAAACGATTTTGCGCGGGCGAGCGCTTTGGCGTCGCTGAGCAGATTGATAGAGATCGCCTTTTCCTCTTTGACGATGGTTTCAATCTGGCGCAAAAACCACGGATCGATCTTGCTTAGATCGTGGATTTCCGCTATGTCAAAGCCGTTTCTTAGCGCCTGAGCGACATACAAAAGCCGCTTGTCGTTGCCGTTTCGCAGATTGAGCGCCAGCGTCTGCCTGTCGCACTCGATCGGCTCAAAACCGCTCAGCCCCGTCTCGAGCGAACAGAGCGCCTTTTGGATCGCCTCGCAGAAGGTCGCGCCGATCGCCATCGCCTCGCCGACGCTTTTCATCGAAGTCGTCAGCGTCTGATTCACGCCCGCGAACTTCTCGAAGTTAAAGCGCGGGACTTTGGCGACTATATAGTCGATCGTAGGCTCGAAACTCGCCGGCGTGCCGGTGATGTCGTTGGTAATTTCGTCGAGCGTGTAGCCGATCGCCAGCAGCGTGGCGACTTTGGCGATGGGGTAGCCCGTGGCTTTGGAGGCGAGCGCGGAGGAGCGGCTCACCCGCGGGTTCATCTCGATAACGGTCATTCGCCCGTTCTCTGGATTGATCGCGAACTGTACATTGCTGCCGCCCGTATCCACGCCTATCTCGCGCAAGATCGCGAACGAGGCGTCGCGCATATTCTGATACTCTTTGTCGGTTAGCGTCAGCGCGGGCGCGATCGTAACGGAATCGCCCGTATGCACGCCCATCGGATCGAGATTTTCTATCGAGCAGACGATCACGCAGTTGTCGCGCTTATCGCGTATAACCTCCATCTCGAACTCTTTCCAGCCTAGCAGGGATTCCTCGATCAAGATTTCATTGATCGGGCTGGCGCTCAAGCCAAACTGCGCCAACTCTTTGAACTCGTCAATGTTATACGCCACGCCCGAACCGCCGCCGGCGAGCGTGTAGCTGGCGCGGATAATCAGCGGAAAGCCGATCGCCTCCGTCGCCTCGATCGCCTCGTCGAGATTGTAGGCGTAGCGGCTTTTGGGCAGGTCCATACCGATTTTCAGCATCGCCTCTTTGAACGCTTGGCGATCCTCGCCTTTTTTGATAGCCGCGGGCGACGCGCCGAGAAACTTCACCCCCTCCAGCATACCTTTTTCGTGCATTCGCATCGCCGCGTTGAGCGCCGTCTGCCCGCCCATCGTGGGCAGAATGGCGTCAATTTTTTCTTTGCGGATAATCTCGGCGATAATCTCCTCGGTGATCGGCTCGATATAGGTGCGATCGGCAAACTCCGGATCGGTCATAATCGTCGCGGGGTTGCTATTGACAAGCACGACGCGATAACCCTCTTTTTTCAGCGTTTTCGCCGCCTGCGTTCCCGAATAGTCGAACTCGCACGCCTGTCCGATCACTATCGGTCCCGAACCTATCAATAAAACCGTTTGAATATCCGCGCGTTTTGGCATAAGGCACCTTGAAATAGCAAATAAATGCGCGATTTTAGCCAAGAGGCGCTAATGGCGCCGCCTAAACGCGATCGCCCGCTTTGAACCGCGTTGATTGCGGTTGTCTCAAACGCGCCGATTTTGCTTTGCGGGATTTGATTTTGGGTATATGCCATTAACTTAAAACGGACTAAACTTCAACTCGCCGTTTGACGCGCTAAGATTAAGCTTAGTTTGATTGCAAGTGGGTTAGAGCGGCTATAAAAGAAATTGTCGATTGATCTTTGGAACAAAAGAGTGGATTTTGATAAAAGTTATAAGCGGTTGCGCGAGGATTAGCGCTTGATCTCAAGCCAAAAATTGCGCTTTTTGTAAAAATCGCGCGCAAACGGCGTAAAAGATCGCGGTTTTTGCATCGTTAAAGCGATTTATGGGCTATAATCTTTTTGCATCAATATTCTAAAAGGAGCGCGAGATGTCGCACAAGTTGGATCCTAAGGCAAAAGCGAGCGTGCTGGAGGCGGTCGAATCGTTTCTTGACACGGGCGCGCAACGCGCGGTCGTCGTGGAGTACTCGGTCAAGAAAGACGGAACCAAAACGACGAAATTGTCGGTCGTAGAGGACGGCGTAGGGCATTTTCTGACTCAAGGCTTTAGCGAGAACGGTTTGAAAAGCTTTGTCAAGGCAAGCAAAACTGCTGGTCATAAACACGGCTATGTACTGTTTGAGACCGCCAGACTTGGCGACGCTCTGGGCGCGCTGGCTAACGACCTGAGCAATATTGAAGCCGATTTGGCGCGAAAAATCGGCTAAAGAAAACATTAAGGCAAAACATAGATGTTGTTTCCATACGCCATTGACGAAAAATATAAAACCAAAGTCGCCTACTTCTCAATGGAGTTTGCGATACATCAGGCTCTAAAAATATACTCGGGCGGGCTTGGCTTTTTAGCGGGCAGTCATATGCGCAGCGTCTATGACCTGAAGCAAAATGTAGTTGGAGTCGGAATCCTGTGGAGCTACGGCTACTACGATCAGCAGCGGCGCGAAGATCGCAGTATGGAGGTGCATTTCAGGCGCAAGCACTACTCCTTCTTGGAGGATACGGGCATTGTGGCGCAGATCGTCGTCAATAAAGCGCCGATTCTGGTCAAAGCCTATCTGCTCAAAGCCGAAGTGTTCAACTCGGCGCCCATATTCCTGCTCTCCACCGATATTCCCGAAAACGACTTTCTCACCCGCACCATCACGCACAAGCTCTACGACGCGGGCGAGGAGACGCGCATCGCGCAGGAGATCGTGCTTGGCGTGGGCGGCGCGAAGGTGCTGGAGGCGGCGGGCGAGATTCCGCACATCTACCATATGAACGAAGGGCACGCCCTGCCGATGACCTTTTACCTATACAACAAGTTCGATCGCGATATTCAGAAGGTGAAAAGGCATGTCGTCTTCACGACGCACACCCCCGAAAAAGCGGGCAACGAAGAGCACGATATCGATCTGCTCGATCGTATGGGTTTCTTTGGCGAGATCGGCAAAGACGAGGCGCAGACGATCACAAACCAGCACAAAAAGCGCTTCAGCCTCACCGTCGGCGCGCTGCATATGGCGAAAATGGTCAATGCCGTATCCAAGATTCACGCGGAGGTGTCAAACGATATGTGGAAGGAGTATATCTCCGAAAACAACCCCATTATCCCGATCACCAACGCGCAAAATCGCCGCTACTGGGCGGATAAATCGCTGATTAGAGCCTATGAAGAGGGTGAGGATTATCAGATCGTAGCCCGCAAAAAACATCTGAAAAGGCTGCTTTTTGACGAGGTGGCGGATCAGACGGGCAAGCTGTTTGATCCCAACGTGCTGACGATCGTATGGTCGCGCCGTTTTGTGGAGTACAAGCGCGCTAGGCTTATCGCGCACAATATCGAACGGTTCAGGTATCTGGTTACCCGCGAAGAAAAGCCCGTTCAGATCATCTGGGCTGGCAAGCCGCACCCAAACGACGGCAACTCGATCAACCTATTCAACGAGATCGTCTATCTCAGCAAAGAGTACAAGCGCTGCGCGATTCTGGTCGGCTACGAGCTTAATCTTTCGCGTATGCTTAAAAGGGGCAGCGATCTGTGGCTTAACACGCCGCGCATCACCCGCGAGGCGAGCGGCACGAGCGGTATGACGGCTAGTATGAACGGCAGCCTTCACCTCTCTATTCCCGACGGCTGGCACCCCGAGTTTTCAATTCATAGGCGCAACAGCTTTTCGCTGCCCGCCGTCGATCCGAAACTACCTACGGAGGAACAGGATTACATCGATAACAAAAACCTGATGGATATGCTTGAAGACGAGATCATTCCGTTGTACTACGATCACCCCGACGAATGGACGAGAATGATAAGAACTTGTATCGGCGACATTATTCCGGCGTTTGACTCTGGAAGAATGGCGAACGAGTATTACAACAAGCTCTACGATCGAGAGCTTGAACAATAACTAAATAAGGAGTCGCCAATGAAAGCCGTTGTGATGGCGGGCGGATTCGGAACCAGAATCGCGCCGCTTACAAACTCGACGCCAAAACCTATGCTCCCCGCGGTTAACCGCCCGATGATGGAGTATATTATCCTCCAGCTTCGGGACATAGGCATACGGGAGTTTATCGTGCTGCTGTACTTCAAGCCCGAAATCATAAAGAGCTACTTTGGCGACGGGCGCAAACTTGGCGTTAAGATCGACTATGTGCTGCCCGACGACGATTACGGCACGGCGGGCGCGGTCAAAAAAGCCGAAGCGCTGCTTAACGAGCCGTTTATTATCGCCAGCGGCGATCTGGTTACGGACTTTGACTTCAAAAAGATCGTCGCCTTTCACGAAACCAAGCAGTCGAAACTGACGATCACGCTTACGAGCGTAGCCGATCCGTTGCAATTTGGCGTGGTGATCGCCGATAAAAAGGGACAGATCAAGCGGTTTTTGGAAAAGCCGGGTTGGGGCGAGGTGTTCAGCGACACGATCAACACGGGAATCTATGTGCTGGAACCGGAGATACTCTCCTATATACCCGAAAACACCAACTACGATTTTTCTAAAGACCTGTTTCCTAAACTGATGAACGAAGGCATTACGCTTTGGGGCTGCAACGCGCACGGCTACTGGCGCGACGTGGGCAATCCGATCAGCTACAGAGAGGCGATGGAGGACATCTTAAACAAGCGCGTAACGATTCCGATCGCCGGCAAACGGATCAAAATAGGCGACGGCGTAGCGTTTGTGGGCGAAGGTACCGAGCTGCCCAAAAGCGTCGGCGTGGAGGGCATAGTCGCGATCGGCGACAACGCGAAGATCGCCAAAGACGCCGTGCTTCGCAATGTGATTATCGGCGATAACTGCGTCATAGAATCTAAAGCGCTGCTCGAAAACTGTACGCTATGGAACAATGTCAAAATCGGCGAAGGCTGCCGCGTCAAAAACGCCGTTTTCTGCAACGGCGTAACAATCGGCGTCAAAACGGTGGCAAACTACGGCGCGATCGTAGCCGAAGAGTGCGAGATAGGCTCCAATGTACACATAGAAAAAGACGTGATCGTCTGGCCTAAAAAGGCGGTCGAGGACGGCGCGATCGTTTCGAGCAACATTATCTGGGGCGACAAATACAAAAAGGCGCTGTTCGAGGGCGGACAGGTCAAGGGGCGCACCAATATCGAACTTAGCTGCGAGATGGCTACGAAATTAGCCAGCGCCTTTGCCAGCACCCTGCCCGTTCATTCGCGGGTCTATATCAGCCGCGACTACCACCGCGCATCAAGAATGCTCAAAAGAGCCTTTATGTCGGGTATGATGAGCGCGGGGGTGAATATATTAAACCCGCACTTTGTGCCTTCCGCCGTTTTGCGCCACAGCCTCAGCAAACACAAAGAGATCGTAGCCGGCGTGCATTTCAGGCAGTCGGAGAGCTACGGGCAGCAGACGGAGATTTTGTTTTACGACGAGGCTGGGCTGCCGATCAACACCAATCTGGAAAAGAATGTAGAGCGGATATTTTTCAGGGAGAACTTCCGCCGCGTGGGCAACGACGAGCTTGGCAATATCTACGAGGCGCAGACGATGAACGGCGAATATCTGGCGGCGTTTGCCGAGACGATCGATATAGAGGCGCTCGGCGCGGCGAAGCCGAAGATCGCTATCGATCTGCTCTTTGGCAACACCTCGATGGTCTATCCCGCGGCGTTGAACAATATCGGGCTTGAAAACATTATGCTCGACGCCTATTTTGATGATCGCAAACTATCGCGCCTAAGCTCGTATGTCGGTAGCGCGCGTTTTAATATCGCGCAGATCGTCAAAAACCTCAAGATGACGGCTGGATTTTTGATCTACCCGCACGGGCAGAAGCTGGAGATTTTCACCGACGAGGGCAAGATTTTGGAAGGGCACGAGGCGCTATTAATACTGCTTCAACTGCTCAACGCCGTAACCAAAGACGGCGAGAAAACCAAAGTCTATCTGCCCGTGTACGCGCCCGATGTGCTGGATAGCAAACTGACCAATCTCGCCATCGCGCGCGGCAAGACGCACAACCTCGCCGCCGACTCGCTTCGCGGCTACGATATGATCGCCACGCTCGACGGCGAGTTTGCCTTTACGCGCTTCGGGCTTAGCTTCGACGCGATGTACGCAAGCGCCAAGATCGTGGAACTGCTGGCAAAAACCGGCGAGAGCCTGAGCAATCTGGCGGTGCAAAACGGCAGGTATCACTTTGCGCGGCAGCAGATTCCGTGCGATATTTCGCTGAAAGGCACGATGATGCGCAAGTTCAGCGAGGAGGCGATGGGCAAAGAGGTGAGCTTCGCCGACGGCGTAAAGATTATGACCGACGACGGGTTTATCGTGATGATCCCCGATCAATACGAAGAGGCGATCCATCTGTATATCGAAGCCAAAAACGAGGATTCGGGCAACAGGACGCTTAACGAGTACGCGGCGAAAATAGCTAAATGGAAGCAGGGCGAACAGGCGTGAAAAAACTTAGAGTGGCTTTTTTGTGGCATATGCACCAGCCGTGGTATCGCGACGAGCGTAGCGGCGATTTTCTGATGCCGTGGGTATTTTTGCACGCGATCAAAGATTACTCGGAACTGCCGTGGATTCAAAGCCGCTATCCCAATATCCGCGCCACCTACAATCTCGTGCCTTCGCTGATGACGCAGCTTGAATATTACGCCAAAAACGGCTGGAAAAGCGATCGCTTTCTGCTCCTGCTGGCAAAACAGGCGGGCGAGCTTGACGAGGACGAACGCGCCGATCTGCTCGACAAGGGCTTTTTCGCCAACCCGCGCACGATGATCCCGCCGCTGTGGCGCTTTGCCGAGCTTTACCAAAAACGCACCCGCTTTCACTCGCCCAAAGAGGCGATCCGCCACTTTGACGACGAGGAGCTGACCGATCTGAGCGTCGTATTCCTGCTAAGCTGGTGCGGCAATCAGCTCAGGCGGACAAACGCGCTGGTTAAAAGCCTCATCATCAAAGGTTCCGGTTTCAGCCAGCTAGAAAAAACGGAGCTGCTGGAGACGCTGATTAGCTTCTGCTCGGAGATTTTGAAGTTCTACAAAACGATGCAGGATCAAGGCAAAATCGCCGTTTTCACCACGCCGTTTTACCACCCGATACTGCCGCTTTTGCTGGATATGAACGCCGCCAAAGCGAGCGATTCCAATATCGCCACGCCCAACAGATGGAGCGATTTCAGCCAAGACGCTAATCGGCACGCGCAAAGCGCGGTCGAGTGGTACGAGACGATCTTTGGCGCCAAACCGCAGGGTTTCTGGCCCGCCGAAGGCGCGGTGAGCGTCGAGGCGCTGTCCCTGCTCGCCAAACACGGCGCGAAGTTTGCCTGCACCGACGAGGATATTTTGTTTAAGAGCCTGCCAAGCCCGCACTATCGCGTCGATCTGTACAAACGCTACTTTATGAAAACCGAAAGCGGCGAGATCGGCTTACTGTTTAGAGATAAGGCGCTAAGCGATCTGATCGGCTTCAACTACTCCAATATGGACGCGCAGTCCGCCGCCGACGACTTTATGGCTAAACTCAAAGGCATATACGACATAGTGGATTTCAACGCGATCGTCCCCGTGTTTTTAGACGGCGAGAACGCGTGGGAGTTTTACGAAAACAACGCCTTCGATTTCTTTAACGCGCTGTACGAGCGCCTCAGCTTAGCCGACTGGTGTCAGGCGATCACGATCCCCGAAGCCTATCGTCTGGACGATTCGCCAAAGATCGAGCTTACCGCGCTTCAGCCGGGTAGCTGGATATACGGATCGTTCAGCACTTGGATGGGGCACAGCGAGAAAAACCGCGCGTGGGAGCTGCTGGCGCAAACCAAAGAGACGGCAGAGCGCTATCTCGATACCGCCGACGAAAAAACGGCGGCTTTGGTCGCCAAAGAGCTGATGATCGCCGAAGGATCGGATTGGTTCTGGTGGTACGGCGACGATCACTACACGCCGCTGGCAAGCCAGTTTGACGAGATTTTCAGAAGCCATCTTATTCAGGTCTATAGGCTTTTGGGTCAAAAGCCGCATCCGGCTTTAAGCGAGCCTATCAAGCGCGCGGAGGTTGTGGTCGATCAGATTCCTCAAAGCGCGCTGATCACGCCCACGATCGACGGGCGCAAGAGCAGTTATTACGAGTGGATCGGCGCGGGAACGCTGGATTTAAGCCGCGTATTTTCCGCGATGGACAGCTCAGCCGCGCTGTTTAAGACGTTGCAGTACGGCACGGACGGCAGGTTTTATTACTTTTCGCTCAAAGGCAATCTGGAGCCTATCAAAACGGGCGGTTACGAGCTTGCGATCGAGGCGCAGGGCGCGCATAACTACAGCCGCCGTTTGCGCTTAAGCGGCGAGATTCTGCGCAAACCCTACCAGAGCGAGGGGATCAAAGCCGCGTTTGGCTCCAATCTGGAGATCGCGCTGTACGCGCCGCTTACCAAGCAAGACGATCGCTTGGAGATCGCCTTTTTGCTCTACAAGCAAGACACGCTTATCCAGCGCGTCCCGCTGTACAACACGCTTACGCTTGGCGCGCCCGATCTTGACGCGGAATGGTATATCTGATGAGTAACACGGCTTTGCTGCTTGGCGTTCATTCGCATCAGCCTATCGACAACTTCGATCATATCGTGCTGGAGGCGATCGCCAAATCCTACCGCCCGTTTTTTGAGACGCTCGATCGCTTTGGCGATTTCAAGTTCAGCGCGCACTTCAGCGGCTGGCTGCTGGAGTTTATCCAAAAGCGCGATCCAGACCTCTTTTCGCTAATGCAATCGATGAGCGAGCGCGGGCAGATCGAGTGGTTTGGCGGCGGCTACTACGAACCGATTTTGGCGTCGATCCCGCCGCGCGATCGCAGGGCGCAGATCGACAAGCTAAGCGGCTTTCTGGAGCGCAACTTCTACCAAAGACCAAAGGGGCTGTGGCTGACCGAACGGGTATGGGACGCCTCGATCGTAGGCGATCTGCGCGAGTGCGGGATCGAGTACGCCATCATCGACGACTATCACCTGCTCTGCGCGGGCGCGGCGAAAGAGAGATTAAACGGCTGGTATCTCACCGAAAGCGGCGGCGCGGCGATCGGCGTCTTTCCGATCAGTCAGGCTTTGCGCTATCAGGCGCCGTTTTGGGAGCATACGATCGTAACCGACAATATAGAAAAGATCGGCGGCGCGGCGATCTTGTTCGACGACGGCGAGAAGTTCGGCGTATGGCCCGGTACGCACGAATGGGTTTACGAAAAGGGCTGGCTTGAAAACTTTATCAAAGCCGTGTTGGAGCGCGAGACGATCCAGACGGCGCACTACAAAGATTACAAAGCCACCGTCGCTCCGCTTGGGTTAATCTACCCGCCGGAGGTTTCTTACGAGGAGATGGGAGAATGGAGTTTAAGCGCAGAGGACGCAATCCGCCTTGAAGGGATACAGAGCCGTTTGAGCGAGGACGATCGCCGTTTCGCGCGGGGCGCGACTTGGAAAAACTTCCTCGTCAAATACGAGGAGAGCGGCAGAATCCACCGCCGCGCGCTTTCGCTGTCGGCGAAAAACCCGCTCGACAACGAGGAGTTTCAAGCGGCGCTGCTGAAGGCGCAGTGCAACGACTGCCTCTGGCACGGCGTATTTGGCGGCTTGTATCTGCCCAGTTTAAGAGATACCGCGTGGCGCTACATTATCGCCGCCGAAAACGCGCTCAAGCCCGAAAACGGCTTCTATTACGAGGATTGGAATCTCGACGGCTATTTAGAAGCCAAAATCGTCTCCGATCGCTTTATCGCCGACTTTCAGTCCAAAGGCGGATCGCTTGTCGGGCTGCATATACGATCGGCTAAGTTCAATTTGCTCAATACGCTTACCCGCCGTCTGGAGGCTTATCACGCCAAGATCAAGCAAAAAGAGCCGTCAAAGGAGATCGGCGGCGTAAAAACTATCCACGAGGCGGCGCTTAGCGCCGATAAAGAGACGCTGAAACATCTAGCGGTCGATCGCTATACGCGCGCGGGATTTATCGATCATCTAATCGCCGGCGAGTTTGATATCGACGGCTTCTTTTCGCAAACCTTCGGCGAGGCTAAGCCCGACGAGTTTTACGATATTAAAACCGCGCCGAACGAAACGCGGTTTCTAAGCGATCGCGTAGATAAAACCGTCGCGGTTAAAGAGGGCGCGATCGTCGTAACGACTCAGATCAAAACGAGCGCGCGCTACGCGCAGGAGCACAACTTTCATTTTGCCAATCTATCGCAGGTTACTATCAACGCGTTGAGCGCCGATGAGTTTCATACTTTTGAGGCGGCGCGGACGCTGGAGCTTTTTGATCCGTATCTTAATTTGTCGATCGCGCTAAACGCCGATCGGGATTTTATAACGCTTTCTCACCCGCTATACGCCGTCAGCCAGAGCGAATCGGGCGTGGATCTCATCTGTCAGGGGATCGCGATCGCGCTGGATTTTGGCGAAATCGAAGCGGGTAATATTATTCAAGTTTCGCTTGAGATCAAGGAAAAATAATGAACGAGTTTCGCTATCAGCCGCTGTACGACGAGTGGGTAATTATCGCGCCCAACCGCGTGCGAAAGCCCGTTAGCCTGCCCGAGCCGCCGCCTCCGCCGGCGGAGATAAGCGATCCGTTTCTGACGGGCGGCGAAAGCAAAACGCCGCCGGAGATATACGCGATCCGCGAAAACCCGACGATCGCCGCAAGCTGGAAAACGCGGGTATTCCCCAACAAGTTTCCGCTGCTGGCGCTGGAGACGCCGCCCGTTTCGTCTATGAAAGGCGTATATTCGTCGATCGGCGGCTTCGGCGCGCACGAGATGGTTATCGATCAACCCAAACCAAATAAACACTTTTGCCTTTTCAGCGCCGACGAGTTCAGAGACCTTATGCTGACCTTCAGGGATCGCTTCTGCGCGCTCTACCAAGATCAGCGCATCGCCTCGGTGGTAGCGTTCAAAAATCAGGGGGCGAAGGCGGGCAACGCGATCAGGCACAGCCACTCGCAGATCGTGGCGCTGCCCTTTATCGCGCCAAGGCTCGCCAAACAGATTGAAACTTCAAGAGAGCATTACAACCGCGCGGGGCGCTGCCTGCTGTGCGATCAGATCGCAAGCGAGGAGAACGAGAAACTGCGCGTGCTGGTTCGCAACCGATACTTTATCGCCTTCGCGCCGTTCGCGCCGCGCTACGAGTTCGAGATTTGGATCGCGCCGATCGTGCATAACAGCGCCTTTACGCTGCTGACCAAAGACGCGCTTAGCGATCTGGGCGAAACGCTGGAGTGGTGCGCGAAACGGCTTGGAATCGCTATGGAAAACCCCGACATCAATCTGGCGCTCTTCACCGAACCGCCAAGGAGGAATCATCGCAAAGCCGATTATTTTCATCATATCGAGAGATTTTTTCACTGGCATATCGAGCTGGCGCCGCGATCTAGATCGAGCGACGGCTTCGAGCTCGCAAGCGGCTGCGCTATCAATCCGATCGCGCCTGAAACCTACGCCTCGTACTTAAAGGAGATTGTTATATAAACGATCAAGAAAGGAAAAATATGAGTAACAATACAAACCCCCTGATTAAACTGGAGTCGTCGTCGCCGTCCTCTGGCGGCGACAAGCCGGCGATCGCGCCCGAAATTAACCAAAACGATATAACCATAGCCGATCGCTACTATGAAAACAAACTTGTTTTGCTGCCCGTCAATGCAAAAACGCAGCATTTTTACTGGGAGATCGGCGACGAGCCGCTGGAACGCAGGATCGTTACGCGCGAAAACAACGCGCGCCTGATTATACGGCTCTATTACATTGTCGGCGATCGCAAACAGGAGGTCGAGAGCGTCTATAGCAACGCGCCCAAAGGCAACTATTACGCCTACCATTCGCCCGATACGCTGGATATGGAGGCGGAGCTGTTCGTTTCAGACGACGGCGGCGAACGCAAGATTTTAACCTCCAACCGCATATCCACCCCGTCGTCTGGTATGCACTCGAGCCCGTGGGAGATATGGATGACCAAAAACGGCAAGAGCCAGAAACTCGAATCGCGCCCAAGCGAGTTTGACGCGCAGGGAACGCTCGCTAATCTCTCGAGCCTAGATATAGTCGTGCGGGAGGAAAAGCTCAAGGCGCGCGTAGGCGATATGGCGTTTAATCTGCCCTCCAGCCTGAACCCGTCAAGTTTGAACCCTTCGAGCGACGCGTCGTCCGGCGGACGGCTTTTTAGCGGCGGCGCGCCGACGAAGGAAGGCTGAATGAAGGGCTATTTCGCGCTGGCGCTTCACTCGCACCTGCCGTTTGTGAAGCATCCAGAACACGACTATTTTCTTGAAGAGCATTGGCTGTTTGAGGCGATTTTGGAGAGTTATCTGCCGTTGCTGATAAACCTCGATCGGCTTCAAAGAGAGGGGATAAAAACCCGCATAACCGTCTCTCTCACCCCGCCGTTGTGCGAAATGCTCGCCGATTACGCGCTAAGAGACAAATTCGCCGCGCATCTGGACAAGCTGATCGAGCTGAGCGTCAAAGAGTGCGATCGGCTTGAAAACGACGCCGTTTATAAAGGCGTGGCTTATTTTTACCGCGATCGTCTGGATCGTCTTAAGCGATTTTTTATCGACAATCTGCAATCGAACATCATCGGCGGCTATCGGCGCTTTATGGAAGCGGGTATGCTGGAGATTATCACCTGCGGCGCGACGCACGGATTTTTTCCGCTTTTGAGCGTAAACGAGCAGGCGGTGCGCGTCCAGCTTCGCGTGGCGGTTCAGACGCACGAAAAACACTTCGGCGTCCGCCCAAAGGGTATCTGGCTGCCCGAATGCGCCTACTACGAAGGGGTAGATAAGCTGCTGGCGGAGGTCGGCGTAGAGTTTTTCTATATGGAGTCGCACGGGCTGATCTACGGTCGCCCCACGCCGCGCTTTGGTCTTTACGCCCCCGTTTTCACGCCAAACGGCGTGGCGGCGTTCGGGCGCGATCCCGAAAGCTCGCGGCAGGTGTGGAGCAGCATAAACGGCTACCCGGGCGATACGGACTATCGGGATTTCTACCGCGATATAGGCTACGATCTTGATTACGAATATATCAAGCCCTACATCAGCCCCGACGGAACGCGGGTATTTACGGGTCTGAAATACCACCGCATAACTGGCGGCGGCGAATACAAAGAGGTCTATGTTCCTAGCGCCGCCGCGGCGAAAGCCAAAGAGCACGCCGAAAACTTCCATTTCAACCGCGTTAAGCAGATCGAGCATCTCGCGGCGTTTATGGATCGCCAGCCCATCGTCGTTTCGCCGTACGATGCGGAGCTATTCGGGCATTGGTGGTTTGAGGGACCGGATTTTATCTACCACCTTTTCAAAGCGATCGACAAACATAAAGACCTCGAGCCGATCGTCCCCAGCGAATATCTTGCGATATATCAGACCAACCAGATGATCCACCCAAGCCCGTCAAGCTGGGGCAAAGACGGCTATTTCGATGTCTGGATCAACCCGCAGAACGACTGGATCTATCCCCACCTCCACAAGATGGCGGATACGATGACGGGGCTTGCGGCGCGTTTTGCCAAGGAGTCAAACCCGCTTATTCGCAGGCTGCTCGATCAGATGAACCGCGAGCTGCTGCTGGCGCAATCGAGCGACTGGGCGTTTTTGATCACCGCTGGCACGGCGGTGGAGTACGCCGTAAAGCGCACGAAAACGCATATCGCCAATTTCAACAAGCTGCTTTCGATGATCGACGCGCCGATCGACGAAGAGTATCTAAGCGATCTGGAGAGCAAAAACTCGATCTTTCAAGGCGTTCATTTTGGCGTGTGGAATTGAGCCGATCGCTTAGGTTTTGGAACGATGAAGCTGGTTTTTGATATTGGCGGCACGAAACTAAGGCGCGCCGTAATAGGCGATCGCGGCGAGTTTATTACGACGGACGAACGCCCAAGCGGAGGCGATCTCAAAGGCGCGCTCGAAGCGCTTAGCCAAGAGGCTATCGCCAAATATCCGATCGATTTTGTCGGCGCCTGTTTTGCGGGGCACGCGTTTGAAAATCGGATATTATCCGCGCCAAATATCGATCTGGGCGCGCTCAAAGGCGTCGATTTCGCCGCGTGGATCAAGGAGCGTTTTGGCTTGCTGGGCGCGATCGACAACGATCTTAAATGCGCCGCGTTAGCCGAAGCCGCCGACAGACCGCAAGTATCGGCGCTGTTTGCGCTCTACATCGGCACGGGCATTGGCGGCTCGTATGTGGAAAACGGCGCGCTGATTCGCGGCGCGAACAACAACGCGGGCGAGATAGGGCATATCCCGTTTGAGAAAACGCCGTTTCTATGCGGTTGCGGCGGCGAAATGTGTCTGGAATCCAGCGCGAGCGGCGCGGCGCTGAACAAATGGCGCGAATATTACGGCTTAAACGATCGCCCGCTAAACGCCCCCAAAGCAAGCGCGTCAAACGATAGGCGCGATCATTGCGGCTTTACGGATCGGACGCCAAACGAACTTAACGCCTATAAAGACGGCGGCGAAGCGGCGGCGGGCGGCGGGCGCGATCGCCGCGAACCAAAAACGCTAAGCGCCCTTGCCGCTTCGGATAATCCGCTAGCGCGGGAGATAGCCGAGCGCTTCTATCGCGGCGTGGATCACGCGGTTCAAACGATCGCCTCGCTCTTTAACCCGCAGGTAATCGCGCTTGGCGGCGGCGTAGCGCTAGCCGAACCAAGCGTTCTGACGCGCGCGCAAGCGGCGGTCGGCGGCGCCTATAAACCATCGAGACTAGTCGCCATCGAGCTAACGCGGCTTGGCGACAAAGCCAATCTGCTTGGCGCCTCCCTCCTCTAACTCAACCCCCCTCCATACCTGTCTTATTCGCCATTCCCGCAAGGCTGGTATCCATCTTGACAAACTATCGCAAATATAAAAACAAACGCCAAATTCTGCTTTTAATTTACGCCTTCGGCATATTTGGATTCCCTTCTATGCGGAAATCCGTTATTTAATAGCGTTGCCGGCGCGATGTTGTATTTCTTGCTCAACGAGCGATACAAAAACAGCGCGTCGTAAAAAGGGACGACGACGAAGTTTATAAGCACAATGCAAACGCGATATATGCCTAAGCTCGCTGAAAAGCGATTGTTTGGCAAGACAAGCAATTTTACTTGACATCCGCAATTTCATATGCGGCAAATAGCCAAACATACGCTAGGCGAATCATTGCCTGTATCCAGAAACTATCGGCATTCCAGCGGTAGCCAATCAGTCTAACAGCAAAAGCGTGGATTACGCAATCAACCAACAATCTAAGATTATTGATTTTAGAAATTCGGCAAATAAAGATAACGCAAAGCGTGGATTACGTGATCCATTAACAATCCAAGATCAACTCAAACAAATATTAATAGCATAAAGCCAACTATCAATCAGATATTCATTTTATGAAACTCAGTAAATAAGGATAACGCAAAGCATGGATTGCGCGATCGCTTAACGATCTAGCATTGCTGTACGGAGCTAAGTCAATGCAGATCAAATAAATTAAACCATTTGCACAAATATTGATTTATGAAATTAAAAAATGTAGATATTTTATCAAAAGACCCCCGGCAACGCCCTACTTTCCCACAATCGTCGATTGCAGTATCATCGGCGAAGCGGCGCTTGACTTCCAGGTTCGGAATGGAACTGGGTATTTCCGCCGCTCGATAATCGCCGGAGAAGAGAATGGTCGTAGTTTAACCAATTAGGGTTTAATCGATCGTCGTTTAAGCTAATCGTTCAATTAAACGAATCGGATTAACCAATCGTTTGTTTAAGCCAACCGTTAGTTCAAACGAGGCGATTGAACCAATCGTCGTTTAAGTTTCGCGATTGTCCTAATCGTTCAATCAATAAGCGACAGGCTTGCTCAATCGATCGTAATCCTTCAATCGGTTTGCGGTCAATCGCTCGCTTAATAAGCCAATCGCTCGATCAAACAACTTTCTCGTTCAAACGAAATAGCTTAATCGCTCGTCGTTTAAGTTTCGCGATCGCTTTCAATCCTTCGATCAAACAATATCAACCGATCAACTTTAACAATCATTAATCGTTAAACGCCTAATCGCGGCAGTTGTTCAATCATTGATCGTCAAGCTCTCAATCTCCCGATCGTTAATCGTTCAATCGCAACGATCTCTCAATCGGCTTGCAATCAATCTATAGCTCAATCGCTCTCGACTACTCTCTTCTCTAGCGCGGGGTCTTTATAAAGATAAAGACCTATCGTCAATCTTAACGCAAAGCTTCCGCTATCAAGGTTCGTTTTACCAATAAACCGAATCGATTGCGATCTGTTCGGATCGATACTCTCGATCCTAATCTATCGAATTGAAACTCTAGCTCAATCGATCTAACCAATACGCTTGATCGTCTTAGTTTAATCGATCCAAATCGATCCAACTATTCCAATCAAGGTTATCAATTCAATCGATCCTCTTGATCGTCTCAACCCGCTTCTATCAATCTCGGTTCATTATCCAATCTCTGAGCGAACGGCGCCCGAAAGCGTTAAAAAAAGCCAAACGGCGTATTAGTATCGGTCAGCTGAACGCATTGCTGCGCTTACGCCTCCGACCTATCAAACAGATAGTCTATCTGGCGCCTTCAGGGAGCGTTCATCTTGGAGTCGGCTTCCCGCTTATATGCTTTCAGCGGTTATCACATCCGCGCTTAGTTACCCGGCGATGCCCTTGGCAGGACAACCGGTTCGCCAGAGGCGCGTCCGACTCGGTCCTCTCGTACTAGAGTCAGCTCTCCTCAACGCTCCTGCGCCCGCGGAAGATAGGGACCGAACTGTCTCACGACGTTCTGAACCCAGCTCGCGTACCGCTTTAATTGGCGAACAGCCAAACCCTTGGGACCTGCTCCAGCCCCAGGATGAGACGAGCCGACATCGAGGTGCCAAACCATGCCGTCGATATGAACTCTTGGGCAGGATAAGCCTGTTATCCCCGGGGTACCTTTTATCCGTTGAGCGACCGCGATTCCACAATCCACGGCCGGATCACTAGTTCCGACTTTCGTCCCTGCTCGACTTGTCAGTCTCACAGTCAAGCTCCCTTGTGCACTTACACTCGAAATCTGATTGCCAACCAGATTGAGGGAACCTTTGAGCGCCTCCGTTACTTTTTAGGAGGCAACCGCCCCAGTTAAACTACCC
>JAITEA010000111.1 GCA_031282285.1 Helicobacteraceae bacterium | reverse complement strand
GCGCAGACGATATTATCCGCGCCGATAGCCAGCAGCGTGGAATCGCGCGCGATCAGCTCCTCGACATTGGATCGCATCTTCTCTTTCAGCGCGGTTTTGGGCGTAAGCGCGATGGTGAAAAGTTCGGAATCGGCAAGCGCGATCGGACCGTGCTTCATCTCGCCGGCTGGGTAGCCCTCCGCGTGAAGATAGCTGATCTCTTTGAGTTTCAGCGCGCCCTCGAGCGCGAGCGGATAAAAAATATCGCGCCCGATAAAGAAAAAGCCGTGCCCGTGGAGATAGCGCTTGCTAAGCCTGCGAATCTGCTCGTGCCTTTCGGGTTTGATCGCAAGCGCGGAGGGAACGCGGCGCATAGCGTTGATCTCGCTTGAAAGCGCCTCGTCGCTTATAGCGGCGGAGTTTTGCGCGATAAATAGCGCCAGCAGCCACAATATCGTCGTTTGCGTAGCGAACGCCTTCGTGGAGGCGACGCCCTTTTCTATCCCAGCGCGCGTTAAGATCGTAGCGTCCGCTTCGCGCGCTATCGAGCTGTTATCGACATTGCAGATCGCAAGCGTTTTCAGCCCCGCTCTTTTCGCCATTTTGAGCGCTTCCAGCGTGTCCGCCGTCTCGCCGCTTTGAGAGATAACGATAAACAGTTCGCGTTTGCGCAGCACGGGATCGCGGTAGCGAAACTCGCTGGCAATTTCGCATCTAGCTTCGATCTTGGCGAGCCGCTCAAATAGATACGACGAGGCGAGCGCGGCGTGATAGCTGGTACCGCAGGCGCACAGCCGCAGCGACTCCACGCCTTTTAAGAAGTCGGCGTCAAGTTCGTCAAGCCGCGTAGAGTTGGCGCTCAGGCGCGAAGTCAGCGTTTCGCTTACGGCTTTGCTCTGCTCGTAAATCTCCTTTTCCATAAAGAATCTGAAGCCCTCTTTTTGCGCCGCGCCGCGCGTTGTAGGAAGCGGTTTTTTCTGCGGCGCGATCTTGTTTTTGCCCACGAAAATCTTAATCTCCCGATCGTTGATATACCCCCACGAACCGTCGTCGAGATAGATCGCGTTTTCGCATATTCCGATTAACGGCGCGTCGGAGGAGGCGAGATAGCGTCCGCTAACCCCTTCGCCGATCTGAAGCGGCGAACCTTTTTTGGCGAAAAAGATCGTATCTCGCGCCCCTTCGTCGATCAGCAAGATCGCGTAGGCGCCCTCTATATTTTCGATCGTTTTTTCAAACGCCTCGAACGGGTCTTTTACGCGCGCAAGAAACGATTCGTACAGATGGACGATCGCCTCCGTGTCGGTCTGGCTGATAAACTTAACGCCCTCTTTGATCAGGCTCTCTTTGATCGGCAGATAGTTTTCTATAATGCCGTTATGCACCACAAACGATCGCTTGCCGCCGTGCGGATGCGCGTTGATCTCGGTTGGTTTGCCGTGCGTAGCCCAGCGGGTGTGCGCGATGCCGACGGCAAAACCCTTCGGCTCAAACTGCGCGGTTTTATTGACAAGGTTGTTTAGTTTGCCCACCGCCTTGAACGCGTCGATCCTGCCGCCTTGCATAACGGCAAGCCCCGCGCTGTCGTAACCGCGATACTCAAGCTCTTTCAGCCCGTCGAGCAGCGTTTGCTTGACGTTGCTCGCGCCTATATATCCGACTATCCCGCACATAATTTATCCTTTGGAGTTTGTTTATTATATGCATATTCGCTTTTGTCGCGATCGGGCTAGAGATTCTGCCCAAACCAGCGGGAGATATCCGATCTAATCGTGTTGCGAAGCAAAACGCCCGCCACAAAGTCGCTGATATGCGCTTTTTTCAGCAGCGTAACCAGCCCGTTGCGATCTTGCGTCAGATAGGGATTATCCACCTGTTCCAAATCGCCCATAAACGCGATGCGCGATCCTTTTCCAAGCCTTGTGCCAAGCAGTTTTATATCGGCGATCGAGGCGTTTTGCGCCTCGTCGAATATAACGAACTTGCGCGAGATCGTAACGCCGCGCGCGTGCGCCAGATCGACCATCTCGATATTGTTTTTTTCCATAAAACGCTTGGTGGCGGCTTTGCTCTCCATCGTATTGAGATCGCCGCTGTATTCGATCGCGTTTTTGATCGACTTTTTGCGCAGCTCCTCTATGATCAGGTTGATCGCGCTGAATAGCGGATACATAAAATAGCTCAGCTTGCGTTCCTCGTCTCCGGCGCGATAGCCCAGCCGCTCCGCGCTGGAAACCGCCTCGACGGTATTTCTCAGATAGACGATCCCGTCCACAATCTCCCGCTCGCAGAGTATCAGCCCAGCCTGCAACGCCATCAGCGTCTTGCCGCTGCCCGTGCTGCCGCTTACGGCGGTAACTTTGTTTTGCGGGTGGGTTAATACGCTCAACATAAATTTCTGTTCCAGATTGTGCGGCGCGACCACCAGCGCGGGGCTTTCGTAGAGCTTATCAAAAAACAGCTCCTCCTTATGCCCGCCAACCTCTATATAAAAATGCGGACGCCCGTTCTCGTCCGTCTCTTCGTATTGCGCCCATTCGGTTTTGCTCGCGTTGGGATTATTAACGCCCTGCTTATGGAAAAACTCCAGACTCTTATAATCGCTTACCGTATCCTCGTAAAACGACTCCGTCTTAACGCCTCTTGTAAGCGCTATGATCTTTAATGATATATCGTTTGTGATTAGCTGTAAATTGTAGCTTTTGGCGATTTCGAGTATCTTTAGATCGTTGCGATCGTTCTGCGCTTCGTAATACTCTCGGTGGATAACGATTAGCTTAAGCCCGCCCTTTTCGCCCGCGCGATCGCAGGCGAACTCGTAGAAGCGATCGCCCTCTTTGATCTCGCCTTTTAGCTTCGCGCCCGCTTTGGCGACGCTGCCTATAAAGATGCGAAAAAAAGCGCGGGCGAAAAAGCCGACATTGGCGCGTTCGGTTTTCTTGCGATCAAGCTCTTCCAACACGACATTGGGGATATAGAGGCTGTTTTCGCCGCCGGCGGCTAACGAGTAGAGATTGTCGGGATTGTCGAGGATAACGGAAGTATCGATCAAAAAATGCTTTCTCAACGCTTCTCCTGCCGTTTTTTGTCGTTGTCAGCAACCGCCGTTCCGCTTAGCGCGGCGAAGAGGAGGGCGGAGATCGGCAGCGCGCCAAGCGCGATCAGAAACGGCGCGGGCATAAAAACGCCGTTCGTATGCAGCGCGAAAAAGCCGATAATAAGCGGCGCGTAGCCAAGCGCTCTGATCGGCGAGAACCATCTTACGGCGTAGGCGGCTTTGGTTTTCAGCGCCGGCGTTTTATCGCTTTGCTCCGGTTCGATCGTTTGCGCTTTGCCATCCGGCGCGATAGGCGTATCCTCGTCGTATAGCCCCGCTTTGTCGTCGATCGTATCCAAAACGCCGTCGCTTTGCGCCGCCTCGCGCAATACCAGCGATCGATAGGTCATAAACGACCCAACCGCCGCGCAGAACGATCCGATCGCCGCCGCCAGCGCGTTGAGCAGCCACAAAACGCCGCCGTAACTCGTCAAGGCGATCGCGATCGCGGCGGTTACGGCGGCAAACGCGGCGCCAAATCTGATCGCGCCGCCGCTTTGCGCGATCAATCCTCGTCCTCGTCGTCGCGCTCGCGGTCGTTTTGGCTTTTGTAGCGCGGGTTGTTCTCCAGCTCCTTCATCGACCGGTTGAGCCGCTTGATCGCTTTGACCAGATTCAAAATCGCCGCGCACACGCCCCAAAATATACCCAGCCACAAGAGCCACTCGTAGCCAAGCCACGATCTTAGACCGTAGCCGATCGCAAAGCCGATCGCCACCGCTACGACCATCGACAGCGCCAAAGAGAGATCGCCCGCGCCCTCGATAATCTGTTTAATCGTCGGCTTATCGCTCACGGCGCGCTCCTCGCGGCGGCTATCGCCTCGTCGATCATAGCCTCGCTCGTCTGGGTCGAGATAAAGCCCGTCTCAAACTGGCTCGGCGCTAGATATACGCCGCGTTTTAACATCGCGCCGTGGAAGGCGGCAAAACGCGCAGCGTCGCTTGCGAGCGCGCCGTCAAAGTCGCGGACGGGTTTGCCGCTAAAGAAAAAGCCGAACATCGAGCCTCGAACCGCCGTTTGCAGCGCGATATTTTTCTCCCGCGCCGCCGCCGCGAAGCCGCCAACCAGCCTCTGCGCCCTAGCTCCAAGCGTATCGTAAATATTTGGCGTATCTATAAGCGTCCTTAGCGTCGCTACGCCCGCCGCCATCGCCACTGGATTGCCGCTTAGCGTGCCGGCTTGATAGACTTTGCCGATCGGCGAGAGGTTGTCTATAATCTCCCGTTTGGCGCCCAGCGCCGCGACGCTCATACCGCCGCCTATCACCTTGCCGAAGGTTACGATATCGGGGCGAACTCGCGTCCAGCCGAGCGCGCCGTTCAGCGCGGCGCGAAAGCCGCTCATCACCTCGTCGAAGATTAAAAGCGCGCCGTGTCTGTCGCACAGCGCCCTCAAGCCTTGCAAAAACGGCTCGTCCGCGGGAACTAAACCCATATTGCCCGCGATCGGCTCTATTACTACGCAGGCGATCGCGCCGCCGCGCTCGTCAAATAGCTTTTGAACGCTCGCGAGATCGTTATATTCGGCGACCAGCGTCAGCTTGGCAAAATCGGACGGCACGCCGAGCGAGCTTGGCGCGCCGAAGGTAGCCGCGCCGCTTCCGGCTTCTACCAAAAGGCTGTCGCTGTGCCCGTGATAGCACCCTCTGAACTTGACGATAAGATCGCGCCCCGTCGCGCCCCGCGCAAGGCGCAAAGCGGTCATCACCGCCTCCGTCCCCGTGCTTACGAAGCGCAGTTTGTCCAAACAATCGTAGATCGACAGTATCAGCTCGGCTAATTCGCTCTCTAATAGCGTCGGCGCGCCGAAGCTAAGCCCCTTTTTCGCCGTCCGAACTACCGCGTCGATTACGCTTTGGTTCGCGTGCCCCAAGATCAGCGGTCCCCAGCTTTGCACAAAATCAATATAGCGTTTGCCTTCTATGTCGTAGAGATAGCCGCCCTCCCCGCGATCGATAAACGGCGGCGTACCGCCGACGCTCTTAAAGGCGCGCACGGGGCTGTTTACGCCGCCGGCAAAAAGCTTCTGCGCCGCGTCGAAAGCGGCTTGGTTGTTTAGCGTCATTGTGAAATCCCTGTCGGCGCGGACGCCGCCGTTAATATTTGGCTATAATAAAACGCATTATATGATTGCTTGGTTAAGGGCTGGCTGTGAATTTCGTATCGAGAGCCTATATCTGCCTTGTACTCTGCTGCTGCGGCGCCGTAGCGGGCGACGAGAATCTGACGATTCGGTTTGGGATCGCGCCTTTTAGCTCCGCGGCGAGCATCGTGAAAACTCACCGCCCGCTAAGGGATTATCTTAGCGAGCGGTTAAGTAGCTCCGTGGTTATATATACATCCGTCAATCACGAGGCGTTTTTGAACGACGGGCTTGAAAATCGTTTCGATCTGATCGCCACGCCCGCGCATTTCGCCCCGTTTTTCATCGAGAAGGGTTTTGTGCCGCTGGTTAAATATAAAACGCCGCTCGATCTTATTTTCGTCGTCCGCAACGACAGCGCGATCGCCAAAATAAGCGATCTTAAAGGCAAGCGCGTCGGCATTCCCGATTACCTTTCGCTGTACTATGTCGTGGGCGCGCGCTGGCTGAACGAGCACAAGGCGCAGATTGGCGACTACGCGCAGGTAAGAGAACCCGGGCACGCCGCGGCAATTTCGTCCGTGGCGGCGGGCAAGATCGACGCGGCGATCACGGGAACGCCGCCCTTTACGCTTACCGCGGCGAGTTTTCGCTCTAGGCTGAAGGCGATCGAGTTTGAGAAGGTCGAGCTTCCCTCTTTGATAACGATGGCGCATCAGTCGCTTGGAGAGGAGACGATAGCGAAGCTGCAAGCGGCGCTAAAGGCGTTTCATACCACGAAAGAGGGCGAAGAGTTTTTCCATTTTATGGGTTACGACGGATATTTGACGGTAACGCCCTCGGATATAGAGTCGGCTAACGCTTTCAGACCCTATGTGGAGCAGGCGTTAAAGGATAATAGATGATCGGCTACTGGCACAGCTCCATTCGTATGCGGCTACTCGTCGGAGTGAGCCTCGTCTGCGCTATCGTCTTTATCGCCTCGATCATCAACGGGGCGCGGCTGATGAGCGACAATCTGACGCGGGAGTTCGACTCCAGAATCCGCGCTATGACAAGCGCCTATCACACGGCGGCGGTCGTTCCGATGGTTACGCGCGATTACGCGACCTTGCGCGATATGCTCGAGTCGTTCGCCGAATCGGAGCACGTTAATTACATAGTAGCCGCGGACGCGCAAAAGCGAACCGTCGTATCGATCGGCAGAGAGCCGGACGAGGCGCTGCCGCAGACGGGAAGCCATAAAGACGGCACGCTGATCGAATCCTTTCCCGTAGAGCTCGAGGGACAGATTTACGGCTATCTTTACATCGCCTTCTCTACGGCGTTTATCGCCGAAGCCAGAAAGAATATGCTGGAGCAAAACGCCGCCATCAGCCTAATGGGGCTGATTGTGGCGCTGGGCGTGATCGGCTTTATCGTCTTTTACCTCACCAAAGGGTTATCCAGACTCACCTCTGCGGGGCATAAGGTGAGCGAGGGCGCGTTCGACACCCGCGTAACGGTGTCGGGCAAGGACGAGATTTCAGAGCTTGCCCACAGCTTCAACTTGATGGTCGATAAGGTGCAATCCTATATCCGTATGCTGCAAAACAACGAGCGGCGGTTTCGCGCGATCGCCGACTACACCTACGCGTGGGAGAACTGGTTTGGCGTGGACGGGCAGCTTGAGTGGGTCAATCCCGCGGTGGAGCGCATCACGGGCTATTCGCCGATCGAATGTATGCGTATGCCCGATTTCCCCCTCTCTTTGACGCACCCGCGCGATACGATGATCGTCAAAAGGCAACGCCAGCAGGCGCAAAACGGGCAGAGCGGGCAGGATTTGGAGTTCAGAATCCGCAACAAGCGCGGGCAGGATGTGTGGGTGGCGGTTTCGTGGCAGCCGATCTTCGCCGAAAACGGCGAGAATCTGGGCTATCGATCCTCTATACGCGACATAACCGTTCAGCGCACCGCGACGGAGGAGCTTATCTACCAAGCCGATCACGACTCGCTCACGGGGCTTAGCAACCGCCGCGCCTTCGAGCGGCAGCTAAAACAGACGCTCGACTGGGCGCAGAGCGACAGGCGATCGGTGGCGGTCTTGTATATCGATCTCGATCAGTTCAAAGTTATAAACGATGTCAGCGGTCATATCGCGGGCGATCAACTGCTAATCAATATTTCAAAGCTGCTTTCGGGTCATACCGCCTACGGCTTTTTCGCGCGAATGGGCGGCGACGAATTCGCGATCTTGTTTCGCGATCTCGACTTCGTGGAGGCGATGCGCCGCGCAAACGCCATTATCGAGGAGATGCATAACTACTCGTTTATATTTGGCGGGCGCAGCTTCAAGATCGGCGTGTCGATTGGCGTGGTGATCGCCAGCCCGAAAGTTAATTCGCTGACCAAGATTCTTATCGCCGCCGACACCGCCTGCTACGCCGCCAAAGAGCGCGGCAGGAATCAGGCGGTTTTCTACGACGAAAACGACGAATATTTCAAAATTCGCAACGAGGAGTTCAGCTCCGTCAGCAATATAAACACGGCGCTGGCTCAGGGGCGCTTTACGCTCTATTTCCAGCGCGTCGAACCTATGAAAGACGGCGAGTTAAAACACGCGGAGATTTTGATCCGCCTGCGCGACGCGAACGGCGCCATTCAGACGCCGGAGAGATTTATCAGCGCCGCCGAGCGGTTTAATCTTATGCCATATATCGATCGCTGGGTGATCGACAATGTCTGCCGGCAGATAGCCGAGTGGGACGCCAATAAAGTAATCTACGATGTGTACAGATTCGCCATCAACGTTTCGGGCGCGAGCATATCCGATAAGGATTTCCCCGAATATGTCGCCGATCGCATAAGAAAATACGAGATCGATCCCGATCGTCTGGTTTTTGAGATCACGGAATCCTGCGCCGTTACGCAGCTTAATCTCGCGCTCGCCTTTATAGAGAAAGTACACGAATCCAACGCCTTTTTGGCGCTGGACGATTTTGGAAGCGGGCTCTCTTCGTTTGCCTATCTGAAACAGTTCAAAGTCGATTATCTAAAAATAGACGGGAGGTTCGTCAAAAACATCGATAAAGACAAATACGATCGCGCCGTAGTGGAGTCTATGGTGCAGCTTGCGGAAGCCTACGGGCTTAAAACCGTCGCCGAGTTTGTATGCAACGACGAGATATACGATATTGTCCGCGACTTGGGGGTAAATTACGCGCAGGGTTTCGCCTGCCATATTCCCGAACCCCTGACCAATTTGGTACGAGAGTAAATAGGAGTAAGATGGGAGCTTTACGGAATAGATTTTTAAGCGCTTTTGGCATAGGCGGCAAGAAAGGCGCGGCGGCAAAAGCGGCGCTGGCGCTGTTTTTCGATAAGTCTCCTCTGCCCGTTTGCGTTACCAAAACAAACGACGGAAGTTTTATCGCGATAAACGAGGCTTTTGTAAAGTTCGCGAAGCTAAGCGAAGAGGAGCTGTTAAACCATAGCTCCGTCAAACTTGGCGTTTGGAGCGACGAGGAAACCAGACTGCGTTTTGTGGATAATATATACGCAAGCGATCGAAACGCAAAGTTTGTAATGAATCTGAATATAGACGGCGACAACAATCGCTATTACGAAATATACTCGGCGCCGATCTCGTTCAATCTGGAACAGGCGGTTATCTCGTGTATTATCGACGTAACCGATCAAAGACTCTGCCGCTCCCGCTACGAACATACGCTTAAGCGTTTAAGCGAGCTTGCCGACGCCATAGGCGACTGTTATTTTCATTGCGACGATCGGGGGCGTTTTATCAAGCTTAATCTCGCCTTTTGCGCGCTGCTTGGATACAGCGAAAGCGAGCTTTTAGATTCGCCGATCGATACGATCTTATCGTCTGGACACTATAAGCGCGATATAGAGTCGCTCTACGCCAAAGCCTCCGAATACGATTACGCCGAACCGACCGAGCAGGAGTGGATCAAAAAAGATAAAACCGCCGCGCAGATGGAGGTTAGCCTCTTTGTATCCAAAGACGAAAAAGGCGCGACAAACGGCTTCTGGGGCGTAGCGCGCGAAGTATCGGCTTACGCTAAAGATAAAAAAACGCCCGATTACGCCGTCTATCACGATAAGCTGACCGAACTGCCCAACCGCGCTTGGCTTATAGATCGCCTCTACAGAATGATCAGGCGATCGCGCATAGCCAAAGAGAAGATCGCGATCTTGCTTGTGGATATGTCGCGCTACAGGCTGATTAACGACGCTTACGGCTACCAGTTCGGAGACTCGTTGCTTAAAGAGATCGCAACTTTGATCGATTCGACGCTTAGATCTACCGATCTGCTCGCCCGCTACGACGGCGACGAGTTTGCGGTGGTGGTCGGAGCGCAGCCCGTTAAGCGCAGCGTGATAAGCGTGCTTAGAAGGTTTATGAATCTTTTTGACGAACCCATCGCGATCGGCGATAAGAGAATCAAACTCGCGGCGCATATAGGCGTAGGTCTTTTTCCCGACGACGGAGAGGACGCGGAACCGCTTATAAAACGCGTTGAGGAGGCGCTGAAAAAGGTCTCGTCAAACGAGGAGAGCGCGTTTTGTTTTATATCCGACGAAACCAACGAGAAAATTCACCAGCGGCTCGATCTGGAAAAGGCGCTTTTAAGCGCGATCTCCTCCGGCGAAATTATCGCCCGCTACCAGCCGATCAACGAGTTTCTGCCCGAGGGCGCATTTCGTATGATCGGGCTTGAAGCCTTCGCCAGATGGCTACATCCGACGCTGGGCGAACTGCCGCCAAACCGTTTTATGGATATAGCCAAAGAGATTGGCGCGACTGCGGATATTGATCGCAAGATATACGAGATCGCGCTAAACGATCTTTCGGGGTGGATTAAGCGCGATCTGCCGCTTAGAATTACGGTCAATCTCTCCAAAAGCGCGTTAATGGATTCGTCGTTCGCGAAATGGGCGATCTCGTTGGCAAAGAGCAAGCGGATCAATCCAAAATTGATATGTTTCGACGCCCGCTACGGCTTTTTGCTTGACGACGAACATACGATATATAAGACGATTTCGGAATTATGCGAAGCGGGGTTTGGTTTTTGCGCGGACGATTTCGGCGAAGAGACATTGTTTCTGGCAAAACTAAAGAAGCTTGGCATAAACGCGGTCAAGGTCGCTCCAAAGCGGCTGAACTTGATAAAGGAAAACGAAGATTTTAATTCGTTGCATTCCATAGAACTCGCGGCGCGATCTATGGGTCTTGGTCTTGAAGTGGCGGGCGTGGAAAACGAGTGGCTCGATCGTAAAGTAAACGAGGCTGGCGCCGCGATCAGACAGGGTTTTTTATACGCGCAGGCTATGAGCGCCGAAGAGGTGATTAATTATGTTAAAGGCAATCGATGAACGAGGAAACCGGCGCGCAGCTTTCGCCTAGTATCTGGCGCAGAACGCCGATTGGAAAATGGTTGCGGCGTATCCCGCGCAAAAAACAGTTACAAGGCAGTTGGCTACACAAAAAACTTGGCGATAAGTTGTTAAGATCGGAGTATTGGGAGCCTAGCAAAGCCTCCGTGTCAAAAGGCTTTGCGATCGGCTCTTTCTGGGCGATGATTCCAATGCCTTGGCAGATGATACCAAGCGGGATATGCGCCGTGATTTTTCGCGCGAATGTGCCGTTAGCTTTGCTTGGCGTGTGGGTAACAAACCCGATCACGCACCCGTTTGTAATGGTCTTTCAGCTAATGCTCGGCGAGTGGCTCTTGGGCGCGCCAAGCTCGTTAAGCGTTCTGCGCGAAGAGGGAATGATAGCGGTACTAAAACACGCGCCCGCGCCGTTTTTAACGGGCGTGCTGGTCAGCGCGGTAATCTGGACTATAGTCGGATATTTTCTGGCGCGTTTTTGTTACGGCGCGGCGATTAAAATGATCGTCAAATCCTACGAAAAACAGCGCAAAATATGAGAGCGTTTTTGCTTGCGGCGTTGTTTATGTTTATGTGCGGGTGCGCCAGTATCAACGAGTGCGGCGTGTCGTCGAGATATTACGCCGAGTGCGTGGAGGGCTACGACGCGCAAGGCGCGTATTTCAAAAAGTGCCCGCACAACAATATATACGATAGCTGCAAGCAGGAAAAAGAGCTTGATTTCGAGGATTGTCTTAATTGCAATTAAGCTCTCGTTTTGCCGAACTAGTCGAGGCGATCAAGGCGCTTAATCCTCGCGTTTTGAGTTGCGATTTAAGCGATATTATCCGCGTTGAAACCGACAAAACAGAGAGCTACGAAACGCTTGCGAGATCGTTAAAGCCTTGGCGCAAGGGACCGTTTGCGATCGACGATCTGTTTATCGATAGCGAATGGCGAAGTTTTATCAAATACAATCTGATCGCGCCCCGTCTGAATCTGGAGGGCAAAAGCGTTTTAGACCTAGGCTGCAACAACGGATATTATCTGTTTAGAATGTCCGCGCAAAATCCCGCCGAACTGTTTGGCTTCGATCCGAGCGAACGCTTTTTCCTTCAGTTTGCGTTTATCAACAGATTTATTAACGCGCCGATTATATACGCGCTGAAAGGGACGCAAGATTTAGGCGATTTTTTGGAACGATTCGATACGATCGCGTGTTTAGGCGTGCTCTATCACAGAAGCGATCCGATCGCTACGCTTAAGGCTATCGGCGGCGCGCTTAGAAAAGGCGGCGAGTTGATCTTGGATACATTGATTATACAAAGCGCTCAGAGCGCGGCGCTTACGCCCAAAACTAGCTACGCCAAAATGCCCAATGTCTGGTTTATCCCAAGCGTAGAGGCGCTTTTCGCGTGGCTTGAGAGGACGGGCTTTAGCGACGCGGAAACGATTGCGATCAAGCCTACGGATACGAGCGAACAGCGCAAAACCGAGTGGATCGACGGCGAAAGTTTAGGCGATTTTCTCGACGCGAATGACGCTAGGCGAACGGTCGAGGGCTACCCCGCGCCCGTACGCGCCTATGTTCGCGCCGTAAAACGATAAAGGAGAAGCGATGGCGGACGAAGAGAGCGAAGAAGAGCTCGAGCAGGAGAGTTACCCCCCGCAAAGCGCGGTCAAGGAGCATTTGGAGCTTAAGACCTACAACTTGATCAATCAAGAGCTGTGCGGATACGCCGAGGATATTCAGGACGGATACGCGAAGGTTCGTCTGGTCGCCTCCGAAGCGATGGTCGTCGATAGGCGCGGGCTGATCCATTCGGGCTTTGTTTTCTGCGCCGCCAACTTCGCGGCGGCTGCGGCGATCAACAAGCCCAATGTGCTGCTCGCCACGACGCGCTGCAACTTTCTGGCGCCGCTTAAGATCGGCGACGAGGTCGTGTTTGAAGCCTCGTCTATGCAGAACACCGCTCGCAAGCGCACGGTAACGGTCGTGGGCAGTATAGGCAAGATCAAGGTATTCGACGGCGAGTTTTCCGTCGTCATCACCGAACGGCACGCCCTTAGCCTTAATATTATGGACGCTTAAAACGCGGTTCGCCGGTTTGCCGCCGCGGGCGAGATCGGCAAGATTAAAATATTCGACGGCGAGTTTTCCGCCGTTGTCGCCAAAGCTCGCTTAGCCTTAATGGACGCTTAAAACGCGTTGCGCGAGTGAGCGAATATATCAGGTTTTGACATTTATAATCATTGCGCTTAATAGAGCTTTTGCCATAATGCCAAACTGATTTACGAGAGTGATTTTGAAGGGGAGAATATGATATTTATTAAACGGGCGGTTATGTTATGCGCGTCAATCGCTATCGCGGCTTTTGCCGATACGCATTCGGGACACGCCGCGCCAGCCGCCGCGCAAGAGGCTCAAACGGAAATCGACAGGCTCGCGCAGGCAATCAAGCTAAATCCAAAGGACGCGGCGGCTTATAGCGCGCGAGCCAATCTCTATCGGGCGCAAGGCGCTTACGAAAAGGCGATCGCCGACTACGATCATGCGATCAAGCTCAGCCCGAAAGACGCCAAAATCTACGGCGCGCGAGGAGTTGCGCACGCTCAATGGGGCGATTATGAAGCGGCGATCGCCGACTTTGGCGAATCGATCAGGCTTGATCCCAAACAGACGAGCGCCTATAACAACCGCGGCTTCGCCTACGCCTACGCGGGCGAGTACGAGAAGGCGATCGCCGACTTTGGCGCGTCGATCAATCTTGATCCAAACGACGGCGGCGCGTATAACAACCGCGGAAACGCCTACAAGGATTTAGGCGATCTGAAAAAGGCGGAGGCGGACGCGAGAAAGGCGTGCGAGCTTGGCGTTTGCAATCTGGCGCGCGCGATGGGCTTAAATCAAAACGCCCATTCGCATCATCATTGACGCTCGGTACGACCGGCGATCGCGCTTGACCTAAAACGCTGGCATCCAAACGCGCCGAAGGCGCGAATTGAACACGATCGGCGTTTGTTCTCGTATTTGCGATCGTATATAATAAACGCCAAAAATATAGGAGTTAATATGTTCGCAAAAACGATTATTACGGCGTACGCCAAGCACAATCAGGCGGCTAACGCCAAAGTCGTCGAGATTCTCGACGGCAAGTTTTCGCTCGCGGCGCGTCAAGAAGATCGAGGCAGTTA
>JAITEA010000065.1 GCA_031282285.1 Helicobacteraceae bacterium | reverse complement strand
ATGCAAATATCTTTTGTGCATGAAAACAGCGGCGAGCCGTCGCGCCTGCTGTTAAGCGATCGTCCCTTGCAGCTGTCTATTGTTTGCTGGCTCGCCTCGTTCGCTTTTCTGCTATACTTTAGATAAGGAAAACCAATGAAAGATATATGGATTATACTGCTTAGCGTTTTACTAAATGTAGCCGCTCAGCTATTGATTCGCTCTGGAATGTTGAGTATCGGGAATATTACTATAGGGGATGAATTTATTAAGGCTCTGCCGAGTATGCTGCTTAATTATAAACTATGGTTGGCTATGTTTTCTTATGTGTTGAGCTTTGCTATATGGATGGTTGTATTATCTAAATACGAAGTTAGCTTTGCATATCCATTTATAGCTTTGGGTTTTGCGCTAATTACTATATGCGGATATATATTTTTTAATGAAACTATATCATGGCTAAAAATTTTAGGAATTGGATTAATATGTCTTGGCGTACTATGCGTAGGAAAAACTTTGTAGCGCCGGTTATTTCAGTAATTGATAAAACAGCAGTCTTTCCGAATTATTTATGGATGCTAAAACAATAACGCAACGCTTAATCCAATCCGATTTGATTAGCAAGGTTTAGTCGCTCCCTGTTTATTCGCGCGATAATAAACTATTACTTAATTCCCTGTCCGAATCTTACTTTAATATTTCTTAAAGCTTGTTTAGCGCTATTTATTCCGTTGGCGTTGGCGGTTATATGCGTTCGACGAAATTGGAGAGTATATCGCGTCGTATGCCGCCGAAGTTGATGGTGAGTTTCTGCTCTCTGCCCGCGTTTGCCCAGCCCAGCACGCGCCCCATTCCAAATATTTTGTGCTTGACCAGATCGCCCTGTTTGAATCTGCGGCTCTCTTCCAGCGTAAGACAGCCTTCCGTCAGCGCGGCTTCGGCGAAAAAGCGGCTCTTTTTCATCGCCTCGCGTTTGCCGCGAAAGAAGCGGCTTCGCGCCGAGCAGAGCGTGAGGCTTTTTTTCGCGCGCGTGAACGCCACATAGCCAAGCCGCCGCTCCTCCTCCATATCGTTGGAGTCGCCAATCAGCGGGAAAAATCCCTCCTCCAAACCGACCACGAAAACATGATCAAACTCCAGCCCTTTGGCGGCGTGGATCGTCATCAGATTGACCACCTCGCCGCCAATCGAGTCCTGATCGCTGGCAAGCGCGCTTTCGGAGAGAAACTCCACCAGCCCCGCGCCGTCGTTGTTCGCCGAAAAATCCCGCGCCAAGCCGTAAAGTTCGTCCAAGTTCAGCGCGCGCTCGACCTCGTCTCTTTCGCCGTAGTAGCGGCGCAAACCGATCAAACTCTCAAAGCGATCGATCAGCTTCGCCGCGCTTTCGTGCGTCAGCGCCGAAAGCTCCCTCATAGCCGCCTCAAACTCCCTCAGCGCCTGCGCCGCCTTTTTGCCCGCGATCGCCTCAAGCTCCGCGTCGCTCACGCTCTCAAGCAGCCCCATAATCGTCGTTTTGCGCTCCTCGGCGGCTTGCGAGAGCTTCTTTTGCGTCAGATCGCCTACGCCGCGCCTTGGTCTGTTCATCGCGCGGCGGGCGGAAAAATCGTCGTCGGGATTGACCGCGAGGCGCAGATAGGCGATCGCGTCTTTGATCTCCGATCGTTCGTAAAAGCCCACGCTATCGACAAGGCGAAACGGCACGCGGGTTTTCGCGAAGCCCTCTTCCAGAGCGCGGGAGAGCGCGTTGATCCTGAATAAAACCGCGATATTTTTCGGCGACGCGCCGCCGTCGATACGCTTTTGCGCCTCTTTGGCGACAAACAGCGCCTCCTCGATCTCGTCGTTGGACTCTTTGATCTTGACCGCTTCGCCGCTGCCCAAAGCGCCTTTCAGCCGTTTTTCGTATCGCGCGCGGTTATGCCCTATCAACTCGTTTGCCGCCTTGATAATCTCCTCGGTCGATCGGTAGTTGGTCTCCAGCTTGACCACTTTCGTCTTGTCGAAGTGATCGCAAAAGCCCAAAATGTTCCGCACATTCGCGCCGCGCCAGCCGTAAATGCTCTGATCGTCGTCGCCCACGACGCACAGATTGTCGTGTTCGGAGCAGAGCTGCCGCAGGAGCTGAAATTGAAGCTCGTTTGTATCCTGATACTCATCAACCATAATGAACTGATAACGCCTGCTGATATACGATTTCAGATCGGCGTGATCGAGCATAATGCGGTGCGGCAGCAGCAGCAGATCGTCAAAATCGACCAGATTATTTGCAGTGAGATAAGCGTCGTATTTGCAGTAGATATCCGCGATTGCCTCGAAGCGCTTTTTGGAGAGCGGATCAAGCCCGTCGTTCTGCGTCAGCGCCTCCTGCGGATCGATGATGGCGTTTTTGTAGCGGCTGATCGCGCTTGATGCGATCTTGGGCTCGATCGTCTCGCCGCATAGCTGCTTGAGTATGCGCCGCTTGTCGTCCGTATCGATAATGACGAAAGCGGGTCTGCGATTTAACCGCTCGATATGAAAGCGCAAAAACAGCAAACCAAACTTGTGGAAGGTGAAAAGTTCGGGCGGATACGGCGCGCCTTCGCCGATCATATTCAGGGCGCGATGGCGCATCTCCTGCGCGGCTTTGTTGGTGAAGGTGAGCGTGAGCGTGGAGCGCGGATCGACGCCCAGAGAGAGCAGATAGGCTAAACGGGTCGTGATCGTTTTGGTTTTGCCCGTGCCGGCGCCGGCGAGTATCAAAATGGGACCGTCGACCGTCGTCGCCGCCTCTTTTTGCGCCTCGTTAAGCTCGGCTAAATAGCGCTCCATTGTCTTTCTTTCGCTTAAATTAGTAAGAAGTCTATCACGCATATGTTTTATTTAAGCTTAGGCGGGCGGTAGCGGCTCGCCGAGAGCTTTAATATTGATCGGCGCTTACTTTTGCCGCGCTTAGCGAAACGCAATGAGGGCGCGCAAGAAAAGAAGCGCTAAGATTCGGGGTTGCGAAGGAGCGAAACGATGTTTTATCCGCCGAACGAAAAAAACTATTCCACGCGGGCTATGCCGGCGCTCGGGAAGCTTGCGGCGCTAACGGGAAAAATGACGCGATTTCGTGCAAGAATAGTCCGCAATATAAAGTTAAACCGCTAAAGGCAATCGAATGACGACCAAACCAATAATCGCGATCTTGCTTGTTTTCGTAACGCAAAGCGCTTTGCTTGGCGAAAATTTCTGGGAGGAGGTCGCATCCAAATACACAACCCTTTCCAAAACCGATCCGCTAGAATCTTTTGTAGATGAACAGATGCAAAAAATAGGCATTCCATTAGAGACTGCGCCAGAAATCGTCGAGAAACATTTTGGGCTGAAGTATAAAGAACAGCCTTTTGTTAGCACAAGCTATCATTCAGGCTTTGACGGCGG
>JAITEA010000029.1 GCA_031282285.1 Helicobacteraceae bacterium | reverse complement strand
GACGCGGGAGGCGGGGGAAATTATATTGGCGGTTTGACGGCGGCGGGCAGTTGCATAGTCAGGCAGTGAATCGATCCGTGCTGGCGCGCGGCGACGCTCGCGTTCAGCGCGATTATTTCGCGATCGGCAAAAACGGTTTTCAAAACCTCGAGCGCTTTTTCGTCGCTTTGAACGCCGTAGATCGGCGCGATCACGGCGCCGTTTAGGATCAGAAAATTGGCGTAGGTCGCGGGCAGTCTTTCGCCGCCGTAATAGATCGGATCGCACATCGGCAGCTCGATAAAGCGATATGGAGTTCCGTCAAGTTTTCTGAACGCCAAAATCTCGGCTTTCATCGCCCGCAACGCCTCGTAGTGGCTGTCGCTTGGATTGTCGCAGCCGACGAAAGCGATTGTATTTTGATCGCAAAATCTGGCGAGCGTGTCGATATGCGCGTCGGTGTCGTCGTTTTCCAAATGCCCGTTTTTGAGCCACAAAACCCGCTTGGCGCACAGATCGCGCGATAAACGCCCCTCAAAATCCGCCTTTGTCCAGATCGCGTTGCGGTTTGGCGCGAAGAGGCATTTTTCGGTGGTCATAATCGTCCCCGCCCCGTCGCTTTCAACGCTGCCGCCCTCCAAAATCCAGCCCGTTTTGACCAGCTTAACGCCGCCGAAAACGCCGCGCGCCTTCAGTTTAGCGTTGATCTGATTGTCGTAGTTGGCGGGAAACTTCAGCCCCCAGCCGTTGAACTCAAAATCCATCAGCGCCGTCTGATCGCCCTCTTTGATCGCGATCGCGCCAAAGTCGCGCGCCCAAGTGTCGTTGGCGTTCATCTCGACGCACAGTACGCGGTTGTTGCCAAAGCGCCTAAACGCCTCTTTAGCGTTCGCGCAGACCAAAACGACCCTTTCAAAGCGCGTAATCGCCGCGATCAGCGCCTCGTAAAACTCCAAAATCTCGCCGATATACGGCGCCCAGTCGCTATCAGGGCGCGGCAGCGCCAGCAAAACCGCGCTTTGCGGCTCCCACTCCGCGATCATTCTGCGATTCATAATCCGCCTTCACTCAATCTACACATTCGCGCCCGACAATGCCGAACCTATTTCACCATTTTAAGGAGTTATCGATGAAACATTTGATCGCGTTGGCGATCGCCTCGTGCGCCCTTCTCGCGGCGCCGAAAATCGCCTTTCAAGATTACGAAGGCGACATAGAGCGCGTTCAGCCCGCCGCGCCAGCCCTCGCCTCCTACGCGCAGATACTCAAAAACGCGCGGCAGAGCGTGGTGAACGTGTCGATCCAGAAAAATGTGCGGACGCCGCAGCTATCGCCGCTTTTTAACAACGATCCGTTTTTCAGGGAGTTTTTCGGCGAGCGCTTCAATATCCCGCGCGATCGCATAGAGCGATCGCTGGGCAGCGGCGTGATTATCAGCGCGGACGGTTATATCGTAACCAACAACCATGTGGTCGAGGGCGCCAACAAGGTGATCGTAACGCTCGCCAACAGCAAAGAGGAGTTCGAGGCGAAAACGATCGGCTCCGATCCCAAGAGCGATCTGGCGGTTATCAAGATCGAGGCGAAAAATCTTCAGCCCGCGGTATTTTTCAACTCCGACAATGTCGAGGTCGGCGATGTTGTTTTTGCCATCGGCAACCCGTTTGGCGTGGGCGAAACCATCACGACGGGCGTGGTTTCGGCGACGAACCGCACGGCGATGGGCATCGCGGAATACGAGGATTTTATCCAGACCGACGCGGCGATCAACCCGGGCAACAGCGGCGGCGCGTTGATCAACTCCACCGGCGCTTTGATCGGCGTAAATAGCGCGATCTTGACGCGGAGCGGCGCCAATCACGGCGTGGGCTTTTCGATCCCGAGCAATATGGTTAAGCGCATCGCCGCGCAGCTTATCGAAAGCGGCGAGGTAACGCGCGCGTGGCTTGGCGTGAGCATAAGCGATCTGGGCGAGGATTTGCAGGAGTTCTACGGCAAAAAAGAGGGCGCGGTGGTGATAAGCGTCGAGCCGAAATCGCCAGCAGAAAAAGCGGGGCTTAAACGCGGCGATCTGATCGCGAAGGTCGATTCCAAAGCGATCGACGGCGCCAATTCGCTTCGCAACACGATCGGCTCTCTCGCGCCCAACAAAAAGGTAACGCTGGAGGTCGTGCGCGACAAAAAGACGATCACGCTTACCGCGACGCTGACCACGCTGGACAAAGCGGCGATCGCCGAGATCAAAGGCGACTACAAAGGCTTAAGCGTAACGCCGCTAAGCGACGAGGCGCGATCGCGCCTGCGCCTATCCAAAGATCAGCGCGGCGTCGTCATAGATAGCGTGGCGAGCGGTTCGGACGCGGAGAAAGCGGGCTTTGCGAGCGGCGATCTGATCGTACAGATAGAATCGACGGAGATAACCGATCTCGACTCGTTCAAAAAGGCTACGGCAAACAACGCCAAAAAACGCTTCTATATTTTGCGGCGCGGCGTGATTTTTATAGTCGTTTTATAGCGCGTCGCTTTTGACAAGCCCTCTAAAAAAGGGCTTGTCGCCGCTTTTGCGACGGGGTAAAACTTGCGCGATTAGCTCATATGATCAAATAGCGTTTTTACGCCGATGGCGATCAGGACAAGCCCGCCGATAATCAGCGCCGATCGCTCAAATCTCGCGCCCAGCGCTTTGCCAAACTCAAAGCCGGCAAGCGACAAGCCAAAAGTGATAACGCCAAAGATAATCGCCGCGCTCAGAATGCCGCCGCCGATCATACTGAGGCTGACGCCCACCGCCAGCGCGTCTATGCTTGTCGCCGTCGCGACGGCAAGCAGGGTTTTCAGGTTCGATATATCCGCCGCCGACTGCTCCTTGTTGCGCGCGCCGTCGAGCGCCATTTTCGCGCCGATCGCAAAGAGCAAGCCAAACGCTACCCAGTGATCGTAAGCGGCTATGTAGGAGGCGAGCGACTCGCCCAGAAACCAGCCGATACAGGGCATAGCAAACTGAAAGAAGCCGAAGGCGAACGAGGCGCGCAGAATATACGCCCGTTTGAGGTTTTTGCCGCTTATGCCGGCGGCTACCGCGACCGCCGTCGCGTCCATAGAGAGGCTAAGCGCGATCAATACCGTGGCGATCCAACCCTCGATCAACAGGCGCCTCCGCGCCCGCGCCCAAAAGCGGCGCTACAGGCGGTCGTAAGCGCAAATCTCAAACAAAACTTTCGGCAAAATCGCAAGTTAGCGCCTTTTCTTTCTCTCTCGCGGCGTTTTTGAACGCCGTTGATAACATCAGTTTGATGCGGTTTAGCTGATTGACTTCGGACGCGCCCGGGTCGTAGTCGATCGCGGCGATATTGGCGTCGGGAAACTGCTCCTTGAGCGCTTTGATCACCCCTTTGCCCACGATATGGTTGGGCAGGCAGGCAAACGGCTGCATGCA
>JAITEA010000226.1 GCA_031282285.1 Helicobacteraceae bacterium | reverse complement strand
TAGCGCAGTTTGGCGATATAGGGCGAAACCTTGTACCCGGGCAACTGCCCGCCCTCCCCGGGTTTTGCTCCCTGCGCGACTTTGATCTGAATCTCTTCCGCGTTACGCAGATAGGCGGGCGTTACGCCAAAACGACCGCTGGCGATCTGCTTGATCTTGCTTACTTTGTCCGTGCCGAAGCGGACTTCGTCCTCGCCGCCCTCGCCGGAGTTGGATTTGCCGCCTAGTTTGTTGAGCGCTTGGGCGATCGCCTCGTGCGCCTCTTGGCTAATCGCGCCGATACTCATTGCCGCGCCGCTGACGCGCTTAACGATCGCCTCGATCGGCTCTACTTCGCTTACATCAATCGGCTCGCGATCGGATTTGATCAGCAGAAAATCGCGGATATTGCGTTCGCCGCGACCGGCGATAATCGCCTTGAACGCCTCGTAATCCTCCGGCTTGCCGCTTACGGCGAGCTTGTGCATAGCGTTGATCGCGCGCGGCGAAAAGTCGTGATATTCGCCGCCCTCTTGATATTTGAGTAATCCGCCAATATCCAGCGGGTACAGACGCCGCGTAAGGCTTTCAAAGGCGTTTTTGCGCGCTCTGAGCAGACGCTCCTCGATCGCCTCGTAGCCAAGCCCGCTTAGGTGGCAGTACGCGCCGGCGAAGCATTCGCCCACCAGCGTTTTATCTAGCCCGATAATATCAAACAGCGCGGAGTTGCGGTAGCTGGCGATCGTGCTGATGCCCATTTTGGAGAGGATTTTCAGCAGACCGGCTTTGATCGCGGCGACGATATTTTTCATATCGCGCTTGATCTCCTGACGGCTCGCGCCGCGCTCTTTGGCTATGTCCGCGACGGTGGCAAAGAGCAGATAGGGATACATCGCGCTGGCGCCGAAGGCGAGCAGTACCGCCGCGCCGTGAGAATCCACAACCTCGCCCGTGATCGCCACGATCGAAACGAGATGGCGCAGTTTTGCCGCCAGCAAAGCGCGGTTGAGATAACCGGTCGCCATCGCCATCGGGATAACCAGAGCCTCTTTGTCCAGAGCGCGATCGTCTAGTACGACGACGCGCACATCGTCCGTTTCCACCGCTTTGCGGACGGCTTCAAACAGGTTGGCTAACGCCGAACGCAGATCGCTTTTGAACGCCGTGGAGAAAACGCGGCTTTTGAACATCGGATCGAAGGCGGGCTTGCCCTTGTCGCCAAAATCAAGCAGCGCCTCCAGCTTTTCGAGCGACAAGATCGGCGAGTCGGCTTTGAGGCGGCGGGCGTAGATAGGCTCCTCGTCGAGTATGTTGTTCATCTGACCAAAGCCCGTGTTGGCGCTCATCACCACCTTTTCGCGCAGCGGATCGATAGGCGGATTGGTAACCTGCGCGAAACGCTGGCGGAAAAAATCGCCAAAGGGGCGGATCGCGTCGCTGAACGCCGCCATCGGCGTGTCGTCGCCCATACTGCCCGTCGCCTCTTTGCCCGTTTCCGCCATCGGCTTGATAACCTGCTCGATCGTCTCGCGGGTGATCTGAAAGTAGCGCTGCAAAGGCTCGAGCCGATCGCCAAGATCGACGCTTTTGACAAACAGCTCCTCGACAAACTCCTGAAGATAGTGCATCTTGGAGTTGAGCCACTCGCTGTAAGGCTGCGACTCCTTGAGGTAGTCGTTGATATCCTCGTCTTTGAGGATCGCGCCGTTTTTGAGATCGACGGCGATCATCTGCCCGCTTTTGAGCTTGTCGCGCTCTTTGATCTGATCGCTCGTCAAATCCAGCACGCCAAACTCGCTGGAGATTAGAATGCGATCGTCGCTGGTGATCGTGTATTTCGCGGGGCGCAGACCGTTGCGATCCAAAACGCAACCGATATAGCGCCCGTCGGTGAGGCTGATCGCGGCGGGTCCGTCCCACGCCTCGTGCCGCGCGGAGACATACTCGTAAAAATCGCGAAGGCGCGGATCGATATGCGGCGCGTTCTGCCACGGCGCGGGGATCAGCGATCTGATCGCCTTGAAAAAATCCACGCCGTTGATCAGCATAAACTCAAGCATATTGTCAAAGCTCGCCGAGTCGCTAACGCCCGTTTCTAAGATCGGGAATATGCGATCTAGCTCCTCTTGCGAGAAGACCTCGCTTTTCATCACGGCGGATTTCACCGCCACATTGAAACGGTTTGCCTCGATCGAGTTGATCTCGCCGTTGTGCGCGATGGCGCGAAACGGCTGGGCAAGCCGCCATCTGGGCAGCGTGTTGGTGGAAAAGCGCTGATGAAACAGCGCGAAGCTGACGGCGAAATCGCTATCTTTCAGATCGGGGAAAAACTCCTCGATGTGAGTGGGCATAACAAGCCCTTTGTAACAGATCGTCTTGTGGTTGAACGAGGCGATATAAAACTTATCGTCGTCAATAAAGCGCTGTTCCATCTCTTTGCGCGTCAGATACAACAGCGGATTAAAACGCCTAGAGGCGATCGGCGAAGCGGGGACGATAAACGCCTGAACGATCAGCGGCAAAGTCTCTAGCGCCTGTTTGCCCAGCGCGGTTTTGCCGATAGGAACCTCGCGGAATAGCGCGACCTTCAGATCGTTGCGCTCGCAAAACTCCTTGATAGTCGCCTCTTGCTCCTTGTTTGCCAGAAAGAGATTGCCCACCGCGTATTCGCGCGGCAGATCGACCCCTTTTTCGGCGGCGACTTTACGCATAAAGCGATCGGGGGTGGAAAACAGCAGCCCGCACCCGTCGCCGCTCTTGCCGTCGGCGGCGATCGCGCCTCTGTGGATCATACGGCTAAGCGCCGATATGGCGTCTTTCGCAAGTTGGTGCGAGGGTATGTTTTTGATATTCGCGAGCAAGCCAAAACCGCAGTTGTCGTGCTCCTCGAACAGGTCGCTATACTTTTCGCGTAAATTCATTCGCCGCCTTTTACAATATCGATTATTCATTAAGGGGCTAATATAATACTACAAAACGGATTACGATGCGCGGATATATCCTGAACCTGAAAAAAAACCGAGACGAAGACCTGATTGTGTCCGTGCTGAGCCCCGATCGCCTATTCTCGCTCTACCGCTTCTACGGCGCGAGGCACAGCCCGCTCCAGCTTGGATACAAAATCGACTTCGCCTGCGAGAACGATCCGTTTTTTATGCCGCGCTTAAGGAGCGTGTCGCATCTGGGGTTCGACTGGCTTTTCGCGCTGAACAAGGCGCGCTACTGGCAGATTTTCGCCAGATTGTTGTATCGCCACCTTAGCGGCGTGGAGAGTATTGACGAGTTTTATTTTTCGCTGCTCGAGCGCGCCGCGCTGAAGCTAAGCGTGCAAAATCCCAAGCGGGTTTTGATCGAGGCGGCGTGCGCTTTGTGGGATCGCGAGGGCAGGCTTCACCGCGATCTAAAATGCCTGATCTGCGAAAAGCGCATAGAGGAGCCTTTCGTGGCGCTTATCCATTGCCTAACGCCCGCGCACGGCGG
>JAITEA010000123.1 GCA_031282285.1 Helicobacteraceae bacterium | reverse complement strand
TCTGGATTCTTAAGCATATTTTTTATCGCAGACTCTTTGATCGGCACCTTCATATATAGCGATAGGTCCTCTTTGGCTTTTTTGGGATCGGGATTGTCGCCGTTTAGATTTTTGAGCGCCTCGTTAAAACGCTCTTTGAAACGATCTTCAAGCATATTAAACAGCGGCAGTTTGCGGTAAAAATCGCCCTCGTTCGCCAGCGTGTAAGCCTCAAAATACTGCCCCGATTGGATCAACTGCCAGAAGGTGGCGACTTTGGAGGCGTGTTTGGCGACGAACTCGAAACGACCGTTATATAATGGATAGCTAAGCAGATCGCCCATATCGGCTTTTGCCGTATCGATCCTGCCCTGCGCGATATTGATCGCGGCTTTGGCAAAGCGCTCGTCAAACTGCGCGTCCATATTGCTCGTCAAACCAGCCGCGCCAAACTTCAAAATCGGATTTGCGATCATCATCTCGTGCAAGGCGGTCATATCCCTTTTGTTTAACGCCTCCGCGAAGCGTTCGCGCGCGATCGACAGATCGATCGCGCAGACGCGCCCGTCCTCAAACGCGAAATAGATCTCCTCGCCGCGTCTTTTTATATCCACGATCGCCGCTTTGGAGTTAAATACCGGCTCTTTATCCGTTTCGGCGGCGGTTAAATCGATAAGATACAAATAGCCCGCCTTATCGGAAACAAAACAGAACTGATCGTCCTTGTCGATATATATGGCGATAGGCCAGTTGATCGTTACGATAAGCTCTCTTACCGCGTAGCCGTTGATGGGATCAAATAAAAACACGCGATTGTCTCTGCCGCCAACCGCCATAAGCGAAGTCTGATGCAAAAACGCGATCGCGCAGATCACCTCTTTGTTCAGATATTCGCACAATATAGAAAATCTGTTCAGATCGTAGATCGTCAGGTTTTTCTTAAAGCTGCCGTAAGCGATAAACGAGGCGTCGCCGCTAAAAGCCGCGGCGGAGATATACTCGTTGCAGCGCGGCGCGATCGTAAGCAGTTTGCCCAAATCCGTCCGATAGACGCAGACGCGCCCGTCGTTGTCGCCAACGGCAAGCAGCGAGCCGTCGGAGGAAAACGACGATACCTCCGTAGCCGCCGCCGACCACTCCAAGACCGCCTTTTGCGCAAATTTGCCCTGCGTTTTATCGTATTCAAACAGAACGGTTTTTATATCTTGGGGAAAATACAGGCAGAGATAATCGCCCTCCGAAGAGTCGCCGCGAAAATGAATGTAAACGCTCTCTTGCGTCAGCCGCTGCGCGTCGATCTGCTTGCCGCTTACGGGATCGACAAAGCGCGCCGTCCCCTCGTTGTCCAAGAACGCTACAACGCCGTCGCTCAAAATCATATGATGGATTGGCGCGGATACCCTGAACTCTCTGTTAAACTCCATCTCGCCCCTCCGATATATTCTAAATGAAATCGATCATTTTATGTTTAATTTTAACTGGCGTTGTCTTTGGCGCCGATACGGAGGATATTTTTTTCGGGCGGATCGATCGCGGGTTAATTCGCGACAAGCGTGTAAGCGTGTCAGGCTATATCAACGCTACTGGGTGCGAAGCGTCGCCCTGCAAGCTGATGGCGTATCGCTGGTTTGGCTCGACGAAGGTTCTGTTTATTTTGAATTTTCCCGATAAGTTCGCGCCGTTTGTCAAGCGCAAGCGGGTATTAGACCCCATTCGCGTCAGTTGCGTGGCGATAAGCGATTTTGAGTATTCGGAGTGCTATTTGTAAAACGCGATGGCGGACAGGGAGGGATTCGAACCCTCGATACCCGTTACCGAATATCCCCTATTCAAGCCAACCGCTTCCACTCACTGCCCTTTTATACCTACTTTATACCTACGCTAAATCCAATCAAGTACAGTATAACCTACTCGGCATTCTTTGTGTAGCAGAGCAAACTTTGGTCATACATCAACTAGTTCAAGGTTCGTCAGCCTATGCCGATATTCAACTAAAAGCTGTATAATTACTAGAATGGAAACAAATAAGGAGGGGATTATGTCAGCCAGAAAGCCTACGGCTCTTGATGTAGCGGCATTCTTCTTGTCTGCCTGCGATGAATATACCGCTGGCGACCTGATTTCTAACCTTAAAATGCAAAAGCTTGTTTACTATGCTCAAGGGTTTCACTTGGCTCTAACTGGCGAGCGCTTGTTTGACGAACCTATTGAAGCATGGCAGTATGGTCCTGTGGTTTACTCGCTTTATGACGCTTTTAGAGAGTTTGGGAACGGGGCGTTAGACCTCTCGAAACTTAAAGGATATGACATAGACATCTTTTCTGACGAGCAAAAAGAATTGCTGAAAGATGTTTATACCGAATATGGACAGTACTCTGCGTGGGCGTTAAAAAATATGACGCACAGCGAGCTACCATGGAAAGCTACAACAAACGACGGTAACACTATTGGACTTAGACAACAAATCTCTGACAAGCTGTTAAAACAATACTTCAAAGATCAACTTGTCAAGAGTTAAACAAACTAAAAACAGCCGTCCAGAGGCAATAACACAAGGCGTTGACCATCTTAAATATCCTGTCTTTTCGTTTAGCAAGATCAAAAGAGGAGAGTATCACATTAACGAATGCGAGCAGGAGTTTCAAGTTGGTTTCATACAAAAATTAGTTGAGTTAAGTTCCCTTTCGTGGCAACAACTTCACGACGCGCATAAGCGTGGAGTTGGTTTTGAACAGATCGCTCACAAAGCTATCAAAGACAAATCAGTCAATAATTTACCCGAAGATATAACCTTAATTGTATTTCGGTTTCATGAAAAGGGGCGTATAGTTGGCTACCGTTACGATAGAAATGTATTCTATATAGTATGGGTTGATTCCAAACTTACGCTCTACGACCACAGCTAGGGATTATTTAACCTTCCGATAGAGCTTGACGGCGTTGTAGAATAGTCTAGCTACTAGCCTATCGTCCTCTTTGAAGAGCTTTAAGGAAATTGGTGTATTGCTGTGGTTACGATACAGCACATAGTATCGCTTGCCGTGCTTTAGTTGCCTGATGAATACTCCCGAATACTTACCTCCCAATGCCGAATAGGGACGCATTTCTGTACCTACATAGTACCTACGGATAGGTGAAATATGACTGATATTGAAGTATTGAGGTTACGGAGTTATGATGCTTGATGGCGGACAGGGAGGGATTCGAACCCTCGATAGGTGTTACCCTATACACGCGTTCCAGGCGTGCGCCTTCAACCGCTCGGCCACCTGTCCAATCCGCGACGCCGCAAAAGCGATCTTGTAGGTTTGGGCGTTAAAACGAGTTAAACGATATTTGGAGGCGGCGCCCGGATTCGAACCGGGGGTCAAAGCTTTGCAGGCTTCTGCCTTACCACTTGGCTACGCCGCCATATACGCCTCGCGACGAAAACGCAAATCCGAAAGGTTATGGTGCCCGAGGCCGGAGTTGAACCGGCACGGACGAAACCGTCCTCAGGATTTTAAGTCCTGTGTGTCTACCATTTCACCACTCGGGCGCTTTTGTCTGCTCTGTTTGATTTGATTATTCGAGGCGGCAGGTTACATCGACTCAACGCGCCTAAATAATAGCCAACAGCGCCGCAATTGTAACCAAAGCTACCCGCTTTTTGCGGTCTTAAACTGGAGCGGGAAACGAGATTCGAACTCGCGACCCCAACCTTGGCAAGGTTGTGCTCTACCCCTGAGCTATTCCCGCGCTTCTTTACGCTTGTCGCGAAAAGAGGGCGCAATTGTAGCAAACGAACATTAAAGTACGCTTCAAAGGCGCCATTTTCGGCGCCGTTACTAAGGCGAGGCTATAATTGTCGCCAAAATTAAGGCGGAGAGAGATATGCGAAGCGACATTATCAAAAAGGGCTACGAGAGGACGCCGCACCGCGCGTTGTTGCGGGCGACGGGGCTAAAAGACGAGGATTTTGACAAGCCGTTTATCGGCGTGGCAAACAGCGTGGTTGATATTATTCCCGGGCATTTTTTCCTGCGCGAATACGCCGCGATCGTGAAAGATGAGATCAAAAAAGCGGGCGGCGTTCCGTTTGAGTTCAATACGATCGGCGTGGACGACGGCATCGCGATGGCGCATAGCGGTATGCGCTACTCGCTGCCAAGCCGCGAGCTGATCGCCGACTGCGTGGAGACGATGATGAACGCGCACCAGCTCGACGCGCTGATCTGCATTCCAAACTGCGACAAGATCGTCCCCGGGATGCTGATGGGCGCTTTGCGCGTCAACGCGCCAACGGTTTTTGTTTCCGGCGGACCGATGCGCGCCGGCAGGCTTGAGGACGGTACGGCTATCGATCTCACCTCCGCGTTTGAGGCTGTGGGCAAAAAGGCGCTAGGGCTGATCGACGACGCGGCGCTGAAAGAGATCGAGTGCCGCGCCTGTCCGGGAGGCGGCAGTTGTAGCGGAATGTTCACCGCCAATAGTATGAACACGCTGTGCGAGGCGATGGGCGTCGCTTTGGAGGGCAACGGCACGATCTTGGCGCTCAGCGCCGAGCGCGAGGAGCTTTTGCGCAAAGCGGCGCGGCGGATCGTGCAAATGGCGCTGGCAAACGCGCCGAAAATCCGCGAGATCGTAACCGACAAAGCTATTCACAACGCCTTCGTCGTCGATATGGCGATGGGCGGCAGCACCAACACCGTCTTGCATATGCTGGCGATTGCGCGCGAGGCGGGCGTAGATTTTGACCTACGCAAAATCAACGAGATCGGCGCCAAAACGGCGCATATCGCCAAGATTGCGCCCGCGCTTAGCAGCGTGCATATCGAGGATATTCATAACGCGGGCGGGCTTAGCGCGATTATGAACGAAATATCCAAACTTGGTTCGCTGCGGCTGGACGCGCTTACGGTCGAAGGCGGGACGCTGGGCGATCGGATCAAGAACAAGGCGATCAAAGACGGCGCCGTGATCCGCGCGCTGGATAATCCCTTTTCGCCGACGGGCGGGCTAGCGATTTTGTTTGGCAACCTCGCCGAACAGGGCGCGGTGGTCAAAACGGCGGCGATCGATCCGAAAATGCGCGAATTTACCGGCAGGGCGATCTGCTTTGACTCCGAAGCGCAGGCTAGCGCGGCGATTGCCGGCGGCAAGATTCAAGCGGGCAATGTGGTCGTGATCCGCTACGAGGGACCCAAAGGCGGACCCGGTATGCAGGAGATGCTCTCGCCCACGAGTTTGATTATGGGTATGGGGCTGGGCGACAAAGTGGCGTTGATCACCGACGGCAGATTTTCCGGCGCCACTCGCGGCGGCGCGATCGGGCATATCTCGCCGGAAGCCGCCGAGGGCGGGTTGATTGGGTTGCTGCAAGACAGCGACGAAATCTATATCAATGTCGATAAGCGCGTTATCGAGGCGCGTTTGAGCCAAGAGGAGATCGCCGCGCGCCGCGCGCGCTTTACGCCGCTTGTTAAGCCGATCGATTCAAGCTGGCTTAAACGCTACAGCCTGCTTGTAACCAACGCAAGCTACGGCGCGATCTTGAAAACCGATCTTTAACCCAAACGCGCCGCGAGAGTGGGCGGGGCGCGATTTGCGCCCGCGCTTAAAAGCGATCGCCAAAAACTACCGCGCGTTTTGGCGATCTAAAGGTTAGCGGTTTAGCCAGTCGGCAAAATCGTCGCAACTGCCCGTAGCCGAAGCGCCTTCAGGAAAGATCTTTGTCGTCGAGCCGCCCTCGATCAACTCCACCTTCACATTGTTGTTGTATGTGATTTTGATCTTGGCGCTAGTCGATCCGGAAATTGTCTCAGAGCCACTTGCCGGAATCGAAAAATAGGAAGCGTTATAGCAAATACCCGATATATCGCCCTCGAGCCCATACGCCGTATGCGAGCCGTTATAACCGTAGCCGATAGAGCCGTTATATTTAGATCTATCTTCGGAATAATAATAAGTTTGGTTATATCCCGAAAATGCGATCACGACGCTATCAACGCTATCTTTAAGCTCAAGATAGACATTGAAGTCGCGAACTTTCTCGTCTGAGTTCGACTCGCCAACTTCAAAACTACCGCGCGATCGCTCGCGCAAACCCTCGTTGATATAATATACGGTTAAGTCTCCGCTACTTCGTATGACCTCATCGTAGCCAGCCCATTCGCCGCTTGAGCTAAGCAAAACAGCGCTTTGCCAACCGTTCCATATCTCGCCGTCCTCCTTGCAATCGACATAGGTCTCTCTCCAGCTATTGGAGTCTTCTTGCCAATTGAAATAGCCGCCGTCATCGCAGTTTTCTCGCCCGCTATCAAGCGGCTGAATGGAAGCCAAACTCTGAACGCGAGCGCTTGACTTTTCTTGTTTGGTTGTAACGGATTTAACCAGATCGCGCCAATTTAGCGTTTTTGGCGTAGTAACCGCGTTCGCGGACGAAGAATTAAACCCAGAAACTTGAGCGTGCGCCGGAAGCGCCTCTCTTGTTACATCAGCCGCGTTTGCCTGCGTGATCGCCACCTTGTTGGCGGTGAATTCTCGAGCCAGCTTTTCGCCCCCTGTCTCGTCGCCGTCGTCATCGCCGCCTCCGCCGCCGCTTGAACCGCAACCGGCTATCGTAAGCGCGGTTACAACGCTAAGGGCTATGAGGCGAGTTGCCCCCCCCCCCCGTCAATTTGTGGAATCTCATTGCCTGTCCTTTGGTTGAAAATTGAGCGAATGCATTATGCTACGACATACCTTAAAAAATTCTGAAAAAAGGACAGGGATAAAGAATTAAATATAACAAAGCGTTAGGGAGCTAAGGCTTGGTTGAGATCGGCGATAAGATCGTCTTTGTCCTCTATACCGATCGAAAGCCGAAGCAGCCGATCGTTCACCCCCGCGCTTAAGCGCATAGCCTCTGGGATCGCGCCGTGCGTCTGAACCAGCGGATAGGTGATCAAACTCTCCACGCCGCCCAAACTCTCGGCAAACAGTATCAGCTTGAGCCGTTCCAAAACCTTCGGCGCCATCGCTGGGTCTTTGAGGTAGAAGCTGACCATACCCGCGCTGCCCCGCGATTGCGGATGCGGCGTAAACCCGCAGTAGAAAACGCGCTCGATCTTGGGGTGAGCGCTCAGCCATTTGGCGATCGCCGCGCCGTTTGACTGGTGGCGCTCCATTCGCACGGAGAGCGTTTTGATGCCGCGCAGCACAAGCCAGCTATCCAGCGCGGAGAGCGACGCGCCCTCGCTCTTTTGCGCCTCTCGAAGCTCGAAGTCCAGATCGTCTCTGGAGTGCGCGATCAGCCCAGCCACCGTGTCGTTATGTCCGCTCAGATATTTGCTCGCCGAATGCAGAACGATATCCGCGCCAAGCGCGATCGGGTTTTGAAAGTACGGCGTTAAAAATGTGTTATCCACTATCAATATGCCGTTGCGATCGTGGATCAACTTCGCGCAAGCGGCAATATCGGTAATCTTCATCATCGGGTTGGAGGGCGTTTCAATAAATAACGCCTTAGTGTTTGGTTTAAGCGAAGCTGAAAGTTTGGCAAAATCGCTGGTGTCAATAAAGCCGAACTCCACGCCGTATTTGGCGTAGTAGCCCTCAAGCAGGCGATATGTGCCGCCGTAGAGGTCTTCGCTGACGATAATATGATCGCCTTGATTAAACAACTTGGCTACGCACGAGATCGCGCCCATACCCGTGGCGAACGCAAGCCCGTATTTCGCGCCTTCCAGTAACGCGATCGTCTCCTCCAGCACCGATCGCGTCGGGTTGATCGCGCGCGAGTAGTCAAAGCCCGTCGATTCGCCAAGCCGCGGGTGGCGGAAGGTCGCCGACTGATAGATGGGCGTGGAGATCGCGCCCGTAACGGGATCAAACGGACGCGCCGTATGAACGCAGATGGTGTCTAGTTTTTTCATTGTAAAGCCTTATCAAAATCGCCGATTAGATCGCCTATGTCCTCAAGCCCGACGGAGACGCGAATCAGCCTGTCGCTTACGCCAAGCCGCTCCCGCTCGCTATGAGGCATAGCGGCGTGGCTCATCTTGACGGGATAGCTGACGATGGTTTCCACGCCGCCCAAAGAGACGGCGCACGCGGCGAGGCGAACCTTGCCAAGAAAGTTTAACGCGCAACCCAGCGTTTTGGTTTTGAAACTAAGTACGGCGCCAAAGCCGTCCGCCTGCGACCGATGCAGCGCGGCGCCCTCGCCGATCGACGGATAATATACGCTTTCGATCTCGTTGCGGCTTTGAAGCCATTCGACAAGCGTCTGCGCGCCCTCTTGTTCAAGCTTTAAGCGAGCTTTAAGCGTCTTAATCCCGCGTAATGTCAAGAAACAATCAAACGGCGAAGGCACGGCGCCAAAGCCGTTTTGCACCTGATAGACGCGCTTGCCGATCGTCTCGTTGGCGGTTACGGCAAGCCCAAGCGCCAGATCGCTGTGCCCGCCTAGAAACTTCGTGGCGGAATGAACCACGATATCCGCGCCAAGCCCGATCGGACGCTGCAACAGCGGCGTCATAAAGGTATTATCCACGATCGAGAGCAGATCGCGCTCTTTGGCGATCGCGATCGCGCCCTTGAGATCAGTTATCTTTAGCAGCGGATTGGAGGGCGTCTCCAGAAAGATCGCTTTGGTGTTGGGTTTGATCGCCTTTTTGATCGCGTCCAGATCGCTGGCGCTGACGGCGGTATGCTCCAAGCCGAAGCGCTTGTAGAAGGAGTTTAGTATG
>JAITEA010000103.1 GCA_031282285.1 Helicobacteraceae bacterium | reverse complement strand
ACCTGAAAGCGCCCGAAGAGATCGAATAAACCTTCCGTCCCCACAAAGTCGCGCCCGAACTTGCGATCCATTGATTCGGGGCTGAGGAAGCTGATATGCCCCGCCATTCTCCCGATCGCCGCGCCTTTCAGCCCGCGATCTTTGATCGCCTCTATATCATAATCGCCGTTTTCAAACGCGGGATCGCTGATTAGCGCCTCCATAGCGACCTTGTTGAACGCGATCGCCCACGGACTTGTCGCGTGCGTAGTAGCCATAGCGATTGTCCGCTTCGCCAGCGCGGGATAATCGACGGCAAAATGCAGAGCGCGCATACCGCCCATACTGCCGCCGATAATCGCCTGAACGCTCGCGATCCCCAAGCGATCCAGCAGCAACCGCTCGGCTTTGACCATATCCTTGACCGTGATAACGGGAAACTTCAGCCGATACGGCTCCAAGCGCGGATAGGCGGGGCTAATTGGTCCTGTGGAGCCGTAGCAGGAGCCGATCGCGTTGGCGCATATCACGAAAAAGCGATCGGTATCAATCGCCTTGCCGCTACCTATGAGCGCGTCCCACCACCCCGCCTTTTTGTCGTTTTTGTAGTAGCCCGCCGCGTGGTGGCTGGCGCTCAACGCGTGGCAGACGACGATCGCGTTGTCTTTGGCTTCGTTCAGCGTTCCGTAGGTTTCATAGACGATCTCGAACGGCTCCAGAATACGCCCGCTCTCCAAATAGAGCGCGTTCTTGAACTGCGCCGTTCTGGTCTTTAGATTCAGATCGCCCACTTGGTTATCTAGCGGTGGTAGTTAGGCGCTTCTTTGGTGATATCCACATCGTGGACATGGCTCTCTTTCAGCCCCGCCGAAGTGATCTCCACAAACTGCGCCGTCTGCGCCAAAGCCTGAATATCTTTCGCGCCGAGATAGCCCATCGCGCTCCTAAGCCCGCCGATAAGCTGATGGATCACATCGGCTACGCGCCCGCGAAACGGCACCCTGCCCTCGATACCCTCCGGCACCAGCTTGTCCTGCGCCGTGCCCTCTTGGAAGTAGCGATCCAAGCCGCCTTTTTGCATCGCGCCGAGACTGCCCATACCGCGGTAGTTTTTGTATTGGCGTCCCTGAAACATAATCGTCTCCCCGGGCGACTCTTCCGATCCCGCCAGCAAAGAGCCGATCATCACGCAGCTTGCGCCGCCGGCAAGCGCTTTTGCCATATCGCCGCTGTATTTGATCCCGCCGTCGGCGATCACGGGCACATCGTACTCTTTGGCTACCGACGCGCACTCGTCGATCGCGCTTAATTGCGGCACGCCCACGCCCGCCACGATCCGCGTCGTGCATATACTGCCCGGACCAATGCCGACCTTGATCCCGTCCGCGCCCGCTTTTATCAGCGCTTCGGCGGCTTCGCCCACGGCGATATTACCGGCGATCAGATCGACGGCGAAGCGCTCTTTGATAGTTTTGATCGTTTCGATAATGCCTTTGCTATGCCCGTGCGCCGAATCCAGCACAAGCGCGTCCGCGCCGGCTTTCACAAGCGCTTCGGCGCGATCGTACTGCCCTACCCCGATCGCCGCGGCGACGCGAAGCCGACCGAAATCGTCCTTGTTGGAGTCGGGATACTCCTTGCGTTTTTTGATGTCTTTGATAGTGATAAGCCCTTTGAGATAGCCTTCGCTATCCACAATCGGCAGCTTCTCGATCTTGTTTTTGTGCATAATCGCCGCCGCCGCGTCCAGACTCGTGCCGACCGTACCCGTGATCAGCGGCGTTTTTGTCATCACCTCGCCCACCAGCCGCCGCATATCGGTTTCAAAGCGCATATCGCGGTTGGTAATGATCCCCACAAGCTTATCGTGTTCGTCGATCACCGGTACGCCGCTGATGCGAAACTCGCGCATAATCTCCTCCGCGTCGCCCAGCGTCGCCTCCGGCGTGATATGCACCGGATCGATGATAATGCCGCTCTCGCTTTTCTTGACCTTCCTAACCTCGCTTGCCTGCCGCTCGATATCCATATTCTTGTGGATCACGCCTATGCCGCCCAGCCGCGCGATCGCGATGGCGGCGCGATACTCGGTAACGGTGTCCATCGCCGCGGAGACGATCGGAATGTTCAGCGTTATATGCCTGCTTAATCTCGTGTTGAGCGAAACCTCTTTGGGCAGTACGGCGCTGTAGCGCGGGACTAGCAGGAGATCGTCGAATGTGAAAGCCTTTTTTCGTATGTTTAACGCCATAATCGTCCTTATTTAATAACGCGCTCTAAACTGAACGCCCCGTCGAAAACCGCCTGTTCGTCAAAGGGTTTGCCGATTAGCTGCGCGCCTACGGGCAGGTTATCCGCGCCGCTTCCGACGGGAACGCTGATCGCCGGAAGCCCCGCTAGATTGACGGAGATCGTGAAAATATCGCTTAGATACATCTCCAGCGGCGTTTTTCCGCTGTCGAACTCAAACGCCACGCTGGGCGTTACGGGGGCGAAGATCAGATCGCACTCCCTGTGTATCGCGGCGAACTCGTCGGCGATCAGCTTGCGCGTTTTCTGCGCCTTGCGATAGTAGGCGTCGTAATAGCCGCTGGAAAGCACAAACGCGCCCAGCAGCAATCGGCGTTTCACCTCGTCTCCGAAGCCCTGCGATCTGGTGGAGTTGTAAATCTCTTTGAGATCGCGCCCGTCGCCCCTGAAGCCGTATCGCACGCCGTCGTATCTGGCGTAGTTCGCGCTCGCTTCGGCGGCGGCGAGCACATAGTAGGTCGCCACATGGTGGGCGCAATCGCCCATTTTCTTTTTCACGATCGTATGCCCCGCTTTTTCAAGCGCCGCGAGCGCCTGATCGAGCGCTTTTGCAATATCGGGATTGGTCTGCCCGATATAGTTTTCTATAGCGGCGATCTTCAGCTTGCGCCCGCCGTTTAGCTTTGCCGCCGTATCTGGGCGCGGAAGCTTCGCGCTTGTGGAGTCTTTGGGATCGTAGCTTGCGATCGCGTCGAATAAAATAGCCGCGTCCTCGACGCTCTGCGTTATGGGACCGATCTGATCGAGGCTTGAAGAGTAGCTCGCCAGACCGTATCGGCTTACGCGCCCGTAGGTGGGCTTGAAGCCGACGCAGCCGCAGAAAGCGGCGGGCTGGCGGATCGATCCGCCCGTGTCGCTGCCAAGCGCCGCGATCGCAAAACCGCCCGCTACCGCCGCCGCGCTGCCGCCGCTACTGCCGCCCGGGACGCGGGAGCGATCGCGCGGATTGCGCGTTTTGCCGTAGAAGCTCGTCTCGGTGGAGCTGCCCATAGCGAACTCGTCCATATTGGCGCGCCCAAACGGCGAGATATTCGCGGCGGCTAGATTGCCGATCACGGTCGCGTCGTAGGGCGCGACATAGCCTTGCAGTATCTTGCTGGCGCTGGTTACGCTCCAGCCTTTGACCTGAATGTTGTCTTTGATCAGAAGCGGAACGCCCTCCCCCCGCTCGTTTATCGGCTCGCCCGTAAGCTGTTCGACATACGCGCCGATCGCGTTGTTTTCGGCGATCTTTTTGCTCAGATCGCGCCTAAGTTCTCTTATCTCCTCTTTTGGCAGCTTCAAAGCGTCTTTCAGAGTTATCAACGCGGAGTCCTTGTAGAATTATGGATAGATTATAGCGCCGCTATGCCAAAGCGACGGCTTTAACCGCGCTTAGCCCTAAAACGCGCCGCCGGAGGCTAATTAGACCTCCAAACGCTTATGGCGATCGCGATCAGCGCAAATACCACGCAACCCGATACGACAAGCCCCAGAACGCCGTATATGCTGCCCGCGCCGCGGACGCCAAAGGCGATCGACGCGATCAGCGCGAGCGCCGCCGCGAAAAACATATACTTCGCGACCGCCTGTTCGACGCTGGTGGGACTCGCGCCGTTTGCCATTCCAAAAAGCAACGCGAGTTCCAGCGCCAAGACGATTAAGCTAAAACCGCCAAGCGCAAGCGACGCTACGCCAGCTCCCGTATGCGCTATTTGAGCCTCTTCCATTACCGCTCCTTTTTTGCGTCTCTATTGTAACCGGCGGCGGCTAAAACTTGACAATCGCAAAGCCATTTTACGCGCGGCGTACGGCAAGATTAAAGCGATCGGTATCTAGCCGCGCCGAGAGTTAAACGGCGGGATTTAGCAAAGCCGCGCCGTAGCCTTTGGCTCCGTTTTGCTAAAGTTTGGCAAACGCTATTATTAAAGGAGCGCGTATGGAAACAACGGCGTTGTCGTTTTTGCTGATCGCGCTTGGCGCGACGCTGATCGTCGCGGTGATCGCGATCTTATGGCAGCTTAAATATCGCTTTGGCGGCGCGCAGGAGCCGCAAGAGCCGCTGGATAGCTACGATCGCCCCGCCGCAAAAACCGCCGAGGCAAAGCGGGCGGCGGTAAACGCGCGCAAAGCGGGCGCGCTCGTGGTCGCGGGAAAACGGTTTATTTTTGATTATAAACAAACTAATGAGATCGAGGTAAAAAGAGTACTCGATCTAATCAAAGGTTCGCTCGCGCTGTTAAAGGAGAGCAAATATCCCGATGTGGTATCCTCCCGCGCCCGCGAATGCGAAGGGCTTATCAAAAAACTCAAGGGGATTACCAGCTTAGACGAGGGCGCTATAGGCGAGATCGTAGATCGTTTCAAGCAATACGCGCAGAAGCTCGCCAACTCGCTCGGCTGAAGGCTTCCATATCTTTCAATATGTGCTATAATATAGCCAATCGCGCCACAATAAAGGATATGCAATGAAATACGCTTTAATCGCGCTGATACTCGCCTCGTCGCTGTTTGCGGACGCTCAGACGCTGTTTCGGCAGTGTCAAATCTGTCACGGAAAATACGCAGAAAAACCGATGGGGTCTAAGATTGCGCCGGGCGCTTTGACCAAAGATCAAATCAGTTACGCATTAACAAGATACAGAGATAGTTATCAAACCTCTTCGGGCAACGCGAAGGTTATGTCCACCAATGTCAGGCGCTTTACGGATCAGGATATAGAGGATATAGCGGCGTATATTAAAGAACTTCAGGCGCAGCGGCAGGCGGAGCTAGAGGCGCAGGCGGCGGAACGATTAAAAGAGCTTCAATAGACGCCGCGATCTGGCTGATTGTATAATTACGCGATGAACGAAAAAGCGTACAAATTATTGGCTGTCCAAGAGGGCGTAAGCAACGGCGAAGCCAAAAGGCTTATCGACGACGGATTTGTCTATATCGGCGGCAAACGGCTAACGATCGCCCGATCGGAGCTGGAAGCCGATACGGTTTTTCAGATCGAAAGACCAAAGCAGGTCGCGACGCTCCACGAAGACGACGAGATGATCGCAATCGACAAGCCAAGAGGTCTTGAAAGCTACGCGCTTGAAAAACGGCTGGGATTTAAGCTGATTCACCGCCTAGACAAAGAGACCAGCGGCGTTTTGTGCCTATCCAAAACCGACGATTTTCTGCTACGCGCCATCGACGAGTTCAGACAGAGAAAGACTACCAAGCGCTATCTGGCGGTCGTCGCGGGCGCGGTCGCCGAGGAGCGCGTTATCAACCTGAGCGTTCTGACATTCAAAGGCTCCAAAGCTAAAAGCGTTATCGATCAAAAGCGCGGCAAAGAGGCGATCACGATCATCAAACCGCTTCAGATCGAGGGCAAACGCACGCTGCTGGAAGTTACTATTCCGACGGGGCGCGCCCATCAGATTCGCGTTCATCTGGCGCATATCGGCTTTCCGGTTTTGGGCGACGCGGCTTACGGCGGCAAGCCTTATAAACGGCTTATGCTGCATTCGGCTTACATATCGCTGCTTGGGCGCGAAATCTCGTCGCCCCGCCCGAGCGAGTTTGCGGCGCTTTTTGGATCGTAGGGTTTTTTAGCCGCTTTGCGTATAATTCGCGCCTATTTTTGCCGTATATTTTGGAGAGTGATTTTTGCTGGATAGAATTGCCCTGTCGCTTAAAGCCGCCGTCGCGCGGATCAGACATTTTGACGACGAAGCGTCGCTGAAGCGCGCGCTGGAGGAGCTGCGAAAAGCGCTGCTCAAATGCGACGCGCACTATAAAGTCGTCAAGGAGCTGATCGCCAAGGTGGAGATCAAAACCAAACAGGCGGGCATTCAAAAAGAGCGCTTCGCCAAGGCGCTGGAAGAGACGCTGTTCGAGACGCTGGCGGCGGCTGGCAATCAAGGTTTCGTTTTCGCCGATCGCCCGCCGACTGTCGTACTTATGGCGGGATTGCAAGGCGGCGGCAAAACCACCACTAGCGCCAAGCTGGCTAAATACCTCAAAGAGCGCGGCAAAAAGGTACTGCTGGCGGCTGCCGATCTGCAGCGGCTGGCGGCGGTGGAGCAGCTTCGCAAGCTATCCGAGCAGATCGAGGTTGAAATGTTTAGCGCCGATACGCCAATAGCCGCGGCGCAAGGCGCGCTGAAGCGGGCGATCGACGGGCATTTCGACGCGCTGATCGTCGATACGGCGGGCAGGCTCGCGATCGACGAGGCGCTGATGGATGAGTTAAAGGCGATCAAAGCGGCGATAAACCCGCACGAGGTATTCTATGTCGCCGATTCGCTTACCGGTCAGGACGCGGTGAAAACGGCGGCGGCGTTCCACGAGAAGATCGCGCTTACGGGCGTGATTTTGACCAAGTTTGACGGCGACTCCTCCGGCGGGATCGCGATCTCGCTCGCGCAGCAGCTTGGCGTCGCGCTTAGGTTTCTGGGCGTCGGCGAGAAGCTGAGCGATCTGGAGATTTTCATTCCAGAGCGGATCGTAAGCCGTTTGATGGGCGGCGGCGATATCGCGGGGCTTGCCGAAAAGGTCGGCGTCGCGATCGACGAAAAGAAAGCCAAAGAGCTTGGGCGCAAGATCAAAAAAGGATCGTTCAACTACGACGACTTTTTGGAGCAGATCGATCAGGTAAGCAAGCTGGGCAATATCAAATCGTTGCTTGGTATGCTACCCGGCGCGGGCGCGCTGGCGGAAAAGCTCGGCGAAACCGATCTGCAAAACTCGAAAGAGATCAAGCATACCCGCGCTATGATCTTGTCGATGACCAAGCGCGAGAGAGAGGACCCCGATCTGCTCAATCCATCTCGCAAAAACCGCATCGCGCTTGGCGCGGGGCTGAAAATCGAGGAGGTTAATAGGATCGTTAAGCAGTTCAGAAACGGCGCCAAACTCGCCAAACAGTTTACGGGCAAAGGCGCGGCGGCGCGTATGCAATCGCTCTTTGGCGCTCAAAACAGCCTTCGTATGAGATAATAAACTTCAAATAAAAGGACAAACAAACAATGACAGTGATTCGTCTAACCAGACTAGGCAAGAAAAAACAGCCTTTTTACCGCATCGTCGTAACCGACAGCAGGAAGCGCCGCGACAGCGGTTTTGTGGAGATTCTAGGGTTTTACAATCCTATGAATCAGGAAAAAACGCTCAAACTTGACAAGGATCGTTACAACTACTGGATTGGCGTGGGGGCGAAACCCAGCGAAACCGTAACGCGGATCGCGGCGAAAGCCTGAGTATGGTCGAGCATTTTGTCGCGGATTTTGCGCGGCTGATTGCCAGCGAACCAGATCAGATCGAGGTTACGCGCGAAAATGTGGATAGCGATTTTTCCGAAATCACCATCTATGCCAACCAGCAGGACGTGGGCAAGATTATCGGCAAAGACGGCAATATGATCAACTCGATCAAAACCGTCGTGTCGGGCTGCAAAGCCAAAGACGGCATAAGCTACCGCATCTTGGTAAAACCGCTTGAAGAGCGTCCCAAGTAGCGATCTATATCTGGCGAAAATCGGCGGAACTTTTGGCGTTAAGGGGCTTTTAAGGCTTCGCCTCGAGTCGGATTTTCCCGAGTTTTTTGCCGCGGGGCGGACGCTGAAAGCCGTTTTGGGCAAGCAGACGCTGGAGCTTACGATCGATCGCTTTGATAGCGATCGGCTTTTGATAGGCTTTAGCGGGTTCAACAGCCCAGAAGAGGCGTCGCGGCTGACGAACTGCGAGCTTTTTACCACGATCGAGGAAACCAAAGCGGCGATAACGCTTAAGGAAAACGAACGCTTCTGGTTTGAGTTGATCGGAGCAAGCGCGGCGGAAAACGGCGAGACTGTCGCCAAGATCGTCGATATTCAAGAGGGCGCCGCGCCGCTACTGGTACTTGAAACGGCGGGCGGCAAAAGCCGCCTTGCGATCCCATACAACGAACGCTATATCGTCGGGTTTGAAAACGGCGTTCTGCGCGTGCGTAATGTCGCGGAGCTTATCGGCGCGCTATGATCGCCGCCCTCCCCTACCCTAGCGTTTTTTCGCCCTAACCTCCCGTTATTTTCGCAAAGGAATGGCGTTAGACGATTTTGATTTCAAGCTCTAGCGCGATATTGAAGCTCTCCATAACGCGGCGTTTTGCCTCGTCGATCAGCCATATAGCGTCGTCAAACGACGCGCCGCCGAGATTGACCAGAAAATTGGCGTGTTTTTGGCTGAAACTCGCGCCGCCGCGCCTCGCGCCGCGTAAGCCGACCGCCTCGATCAATCTGCCAGCGTAATCGCCGCTTGGATTTTTGAAGCAACTACCGGCGCTTGGCTCTTTGGGCTGCGAGGCGCGAACCGCCAGCAGCGAGGCTTCAAGCGCGCGATCAAAGCCTTTGGCGAGCCTGAACGCCGCCTCGAATACGACGCCTTGCAGCTTGGCGAAACGATAGCCGCTTGCTATCTCGCCCGAGGCGATCCTGCCGCGACCAAAATCGACCCAAAGCAAGCGATCGAAAACGCAGGCGTCTTTCAGCCCCGCGTTCATCGCAATCAGCCCGCCTACGCTGCCCGGCAGCCCCGATAAAAACTCCAAACCGCCCAGATCCGCCTTTTTGCACAGCGAGACGATCCTGCCGCTTGGCGTTTTGCCTCCGGCGATCAATACCTCGTTTTCCAGACGGAGATAATCAAACGATCGATCCAAGATCGCAATCGGCGGCGGCGCGGGCGAAACCAGCAGATTGCAAGCGGCGCCGACGACAAAAAAGCCGGAGGGATCAAAGCCGCGATCGGAGATAACCGCCGCCTCTACCGACGAGCCGATTTTAATAGAACTGCAATGTTGAAAATCAACGCGCATAGGCAAAACGCCCTTTTTGAGCTAATTTTTATGATATTATAAGCGCACTTTATCTCTTAGGGGCGCACGATGTCGTTTTTGTCCTCTATTCGCGGCAGGCTTTTGATCACCGTGCTGTTGTTAAACGGCGTTACGGCTACGAGCTACGGCATTTTTATCTACGCCGGACACAGAGCCGACGTGAACGCTGGCGTTAATAACCGTCTGCTCGCTTCGGCGTACGCCGCGGCGGTTTTCGCGCCGGACGAGGTGTACGACGAGGCGGCAAAAGGCGTTATGCCGCGCGAACTTTTCGAGGCTCTCAACGAAAGGGCTTACACTTTTTGCTCCGACACGCAGACGGAGTTTGTCTATACGCTGATCGAGTCCAAAGAGGGTTTTCGCTTTGTCGTGGATACGCCCGAAGCCCAAGAGGTAGAAAAAGGCAAACTCGACGACGAACCGCTATACATATACGACGACGCAAGCCCAAAAGTCGCCGAAGCTTTGCGGACAAACGCGATGCAGTACGACGAATATACCGACGAGTGGGGCAGGCACAGAAGCGTCTTTATTCCGCTGGCGACGAAAAGCGGGACAAAGTATATCGCCGCCGCCGATATTCCGCTTGCCGAAATCGATCGATCGCTTACCGCCGCGCTGCTTAACTCGCTGTTTATAGGCGTCGTAGGTTTTGCGATCTCCGCCGCCGTCGGCTGGATCGCGATCGCGAAGTTTCTCGCTCCGATCGGCTTGGCGAAATCGGCGGTTAAATCGATCGCGCGCGATCTAAACTTTGTCGAACGGCTGAAGGAAAATCCCGATGAAATTGGCGCGCTTTGCGCCGATCTCAATCTGCTTATCGGCGAGGTACAAAACGCAATCGCCAAGGCGATAGAAAGCGCGAGCGAAAACGCCTCGATCTCCTCGCAACTGGACGCGAGCGGCGCGTCGATTCACGATCGCGCGCAAGCCAATCTGAACGCGACGGTCAAGATCGCTTCAAGCGGCGGCGAAACCAACGAGCTGATGACGCGAATGCAGGGCGCGCTTGATGATGTGCAAAACAGTATGAACGCCGCCGCCGATAGGCTCTACGAGTCGCGCAACGAGATTGAGAAGGTCGTCGCTTTGATCGGCAGGTCCAGCGAGGCGCAGACGGATTTGAGCGAACGCCTGACGCAACTGGCAAGGGACGCCGATTCGGTAAAAGGGGTGCTGAGCGTGATCGGCGATATAGCCGATCAGACCAATCTGCTCGCGCTCAACGCCGCGATCGAGGCGGCGCGGGCGGGCGAGGCTGGGCGCGGCTTCGCGGTCGTGGCGGACGAGGTGCGCAAACTCGCCGAACGGACGCAAAAGAGCCTCTCCGAAACGGGCGCGACGATCGCCGCCATCGTGCAATCCATCGGCGACGCGGCAAGCTCTATGGAGCAAAACGCCAAGGAGTTCAAAACGCTGGAACAGAGCGCGGCGGAGGCAAACGGCGTAATCGAAAGCGGCGCGAAGGAGATCGCCCGCACGAAGGAGGGTCTGGCGAAAACGGCGGACGACTCCCGCGAGATTATCCGCAAAACGCACGGCGTTATCGCCGGAGTGGAGGAGATCAGCGCGCGCACCAACGAAAGCGCGGTCGGCATCAAGGAGATCGCCGATCTCGCCTCGCACCTTAGCCGCCAGAGCGAACGGCTGCGAATCGAGCTAAGCAAGTTTAAGGCGTAACGCCGCGCCGTTTTGCAATCGCGAAGGTGAAAATGGACAAAAAAGCGAAAGCTATATTGCTAAAAACTCATTGGCAAAACGGCGGGTGGATCGATAGACAAAACAGATCGTTAAATCAAGAGGAGTTTGAATACGCGAAAGCCAAAGGCGTAATGTTTGACAATATAACGATCGGGCACGATCGGCTCTTAAACGAAATCTTGGAGATCGCCCAAAATATATCGATAGAAAAAGTCGCCAAAGCGTTTTTATGCGCCTTTACCAACAAGCGGCTTGATTGGCGATCCGCTATCGCGTCTCATTTTATCGCTTCTAAGTTGAAAAAGCACAGTTACCAAAAGGCGGTAAGCGGACACGGCTACAGCGACGGGAAAATAGTATCGACTTCTTATATTTGCGGAATATGCCGCGATACAAAGTACGGCGTTAGCGGATACGAAAAGTATATTGACGAGGATTTGAACGAGCTTAATTTTGAGCGCGTAAAATGGGGCGGCGTCAGGCACGGACAGCTTATATATACTTGGCTTGATCTGAAACTCTTTGCCAAAGAGGAGACAACCGAGCCAAACCGCGAAGATATAGGCATATTCAAAAATGTCTTGAAAACCGTTGAGACAAGCCAGATAAACGACTATGCGGGCGCTTTGGAGAAAAGATTGTCCGAATGTATGCCCTCAAATAAAAACGAACGCAAAATGTTGATCGAGATAATGGCTTGCTTCGGGTTATTAAATCCGCGCTCGTACGACAGACCTACTAGGGGAAAGCACGATTGGCTCTACGCCGAGTATTGGCGCGGAGAGGATCAATACGATCGCGTCGTAGCAGAAAAATATTTCGGCAACTACTTATGATCGCGTAGCGATATACAAAACGGTATTTAAGCCAAGCAAAAAGAGATCGTATATACCGTTTATAACAAATATTGTATTCGGATAAGATATTTTCGCGGTTAATTAGAATCTGAACCAATCGATCAGCCTTCTTAACCAGAAGTTATCGCAGGATTTACCAGCTTCGATCTCTTCAATATTTTTAGGAGAGCAGGAGACGAGTTTGTCGGTATCGACAAATACAAATCTTAGCTTTTTAAGTTTGGTTAATGCAGAGAGATCGGTAATAGGGTTGCCTTTGATAGAAAGGCTTTCAAGTTCAGGGAAATTATTGGCTATATCCTTTACGGTTATCAGCCGGTTATTGTTTAGGCTAAGCGACCGCAGTTCTGGGAAATTATCAAGGCATGAAATATCAAATATGTTGCTATTGTTCATTGTTAAATCATCAAGTTTTATCAAAACATTAAGAGGACAAATGTCAATGTTGCCAGTTCCAGATGTTGAGAATATAAGCGTCTCTAATTTGTTTAGCCCGACAATACTGGATATGTTATTAATACGACCATGCAACCACAGCGTTCTCATATTTTTCATATCGGATAACGCCGATAAATCAAAAGTCCCGCTTCCATTGCCCGCTTTTAGTACGACAAGATCAAGACCTTTTAACGGTTCAATGCTTTTGATAGGATTATCTTGGGCATGTAACTCTCTTAGCCTTGGCAGATACTTTACAAACTCAAGGCTTGTTACGTCGTTGCCTTCAAAGTAGAGGTCTCTTACTTGAGGGAAAAACCGCATAATAGACAGATCGTATATTTCGCCTTTGTGAAACTCCATAATATCTGAGGAATACTTGCTTAAAGCAAAGTATTCGTACATCTCCCTGCATTCTTTCTCTTCTCTTCTGAATACCCAATCGGGGTATCTGCATTCCATACGAAGGCAGTGCATATAGAGCGTATATTTCATATCGACAAGAGGCTTCCACTCCGGCTTGCTTCTGTCTGAGGTTGTGCATAGTTTGATAAAATCTTCTTG
>JAITEA010000082.1 GCA_031282285.1 Helicobacteraceae bacterium | reverse complement strand
CTTAACCAAAGCGAGCATATCGGTTACTTCTTCCGTTCGGTTGCCGTCGCTGTCCGTCAGAGCGATCTTGACTTTGCTTGCCCTTAGATGTTCTTCGGTGGGAGCGAAACTGTTCATGGCGACCGTAAAGGCGATCTGATCGGCGCTTGCGGCGATCTTGGCTGGAGATTTGATATCTATAGGTTTAACGGGTACAACAACATCCTTCGCCTCTACCGCAAGATAGGGTAGCGTTTGCGCACTCCGTTCTATTGATTTATGCAGTAGATACATACAAATCGCAACTCATCTTTTGATCAATATTATTACCTTCCCATAAGCGCACAAAGTCAAATATAATTATATCTATTGCGTTCCCATTGTACTCCATCTTGCTGTTCTTTGGCAGATTATCAAAGGTTATAGGTTTCATATTCGGATCGATCAATTCAATATTTATGATGATTGGATTATCTGGAAACGAAAAGTGAAGGCGCGAAGGCGCATCAATATGCAGAATGCCCACGCTATTTACAGTATATTTTGGATCGCTGTTTTTTTGATACTCGGAAAACAGAATAGGAAATAGCATTCCAGACGATATATCGCTTTCCTTAAAGCTTTCCCAATCTTCTATTTGTTTATTAGTCATTTCCATTGAAGAAAATATTGGTTCCATTATAAAATTGAGATTGCCTTTTTTGCACTCTATTCTTGCCCAGAAAAATGGGGCTGTATTATTACTTATGCGCAAAGCCCTAAGAAATTCATTACCATACCCAAACTCGTCTGCGCGCGAGTATGCTAATAAAAGGGGCAATATTATAAATAATAATATCCGTTTCATTGTTTTTTCTCCTCTTTTTTGAGTAATTTAGTTATAGCGTATTTGCGCTTAGCCAAGTTGGATTTCGCCAAGCGCGAAATTAGTCGGGGTTTGGATCGGAGCTTAACAATTCGCGGCTTGCGTTTACCGGCAGCGCCTCAACGCCGCGCAGTTTGCGCTCGATCGCCTTTGTGCGCGTTCCCGTCTCGTCGAGCGTATTGGCGACGCTCTGTAGCTGCCGCTTGGCTCTGTCCAGAACCTCGCCAAACTTGCCAAACTCGCTTTTGATCGCGCCAAGCAAAGCCCAGACTTCGCTCGATCGCTTCTCGATCGCCAGCGTCTTAAATCCCGTCTGCAAACTGGTCAGAAACGCGAACAGATTGGTCGGACCCACTACGGAAATCCTGAACTTTTGCTGCAAAAACTCCTGCAAACCCGCCACGCGCAAAATCTCCGCGTAAAGCCCTTCGGTCGGCACGAACATAATGGCGAAATCGGTCGTGAGCGGCGGGCTGATATATTTTTGCGCGATCGATTTCGCCGCCTCTTTCACCGCGCCCTCCAGCGCCTTTCTCAGCGCGTCGATCGTCTCCTTATCGGCGTTTTGCTCAAAGGCGTCGGTCAGCCGCCTGTAATCTTCGATGGGAAACTTCGAGTCGATCGGCAGCATTACGCATTCGTCGTCGCCTCTGCCCGGCAGTTTGATCGCGTAATCGACGCGCTCGCCGCCCTTGATCGCGTACTGCTCGCAGTACTGCTCGGGCGAAAAAATCTGCTCCAAGATCGCGCTTAACTGCGCCTCGCCGAAGGTTCCGCGCGTTTTTACATTGGTTAGCGCGTTTTTCAGCCCGCCGACATCCTGCGCCAGCTTTTGCATCTCGCCAAGCCCAAGATGCACCTTTTCAAGCCGCTCGCTGATGAGGTTGAACGATTCGTTAAACCGTTTGCCGATCGACTCCTGAAGCTTTTCATCGACAATCTTGCGCACCTCGTCGAGCTTTTTGGCGTTCTCCTCGCGGAGCGCGCTCAACTGTTTTTCTATGGCGGCGCGAATATCCTTGAGGTTCTCCTCGCTTATCTTTCTAAGCGATTCTTGCGCGAGAGCAAACGAATCGAACCGCTCCTTTTGAAACGCGCTCAACGCGCCGATTATCTTAGAGACGCTATCGACGAAGCGATCAAAGTTTGCCGTCTGTTCGGCGCGCGAGAGTCTGGCTTCGTCCCTTTGAGCGCTCTCAAGGCGGTTTAGCTGCGCCAAGATCGCCGGATCGATCGCTATATTTTTGCGAATCAGCAACGCGATCAGCGCGATTAGATTAAGCGCGGTAAGCGCGGCGATCGCGGTTATAAGATATTCAAGCGGCAAATTCATACCGCTTTTTACCGCTTTTGTCCTTAACGCGATCGAGCTTGCCTGCGAATAACGATTTTGATACGCGAGAAATCAATATAGAAAAATAACCGAGAATAACGCCGACCGCGACAAAATACACCGATGCAACGGTAATGCCCGCTTCGGTTATTGGCGTTATTTTATCTTTGTTTGGCTTTCACCAAACGCCCTGTCGGTTTATTATCGCGGATTTGCCTTGGCTTCTAGCACAAATCGATTGATCTGCGAAAGGATTAGATTGTTATGCCGCTCTTTGTCATTGTTTGACGCGCGATCGATTGCCTCTCGCGGCGCTTCGTCGCTTGGATAGTCGGAGTTTATCTTTTGTAAAATCATAAGCGATTGGCGGCAATCTCCAACCTTGTTTGATTCGTCAAAAGGAGAGCCGTCGTATATATCAAAGACCTCGACGCAGCGCCAACCTTTTAATAATAGCGGCAATCTGATCGGTCCGTAGATTCTATGCGCGTTCCAGACAAGCGCGTCTTTGCCAAGCGGAACGCCAAACAGCAGAACGCCGTCGTCTTTGAGAAAATCACGCGCCGCTCTCATCGCTTTAAGATCGCCTTCGGGATCAATCGGATCGCCGTAACGTCCTAAACCGTCGTGTTCAAACGAGGAGTAAGAGATCGCGAAGTCTGTTTTCAACCCAGCCTCTTTCAACTCCTGATGCGTTAGAACTTCGATTAGCGGATGATCGCATATCGGTTTATTGTAATCGACGACATATACTTTGGCGGCTTTGTTCCATATAGCGAGCGCCTCGCAGTTGCAGCCCGCCAAACCCCAGATCAAAACCGTTTTGCCGCTAAACGAATGGCGCTCAAACGCGTCGTAAAAGGCTTTGCCCTCGTTCTCGTAATACTTAAAGGTTCGCTTTTCGATCTGTTTTAATATCTCTTTGTAGGTTTCGGGAGTATTGCAAACGGCGCCGCCGCTTACGGTACCATTGCAATAGCAATAGGCGACGGGTATTTTATTGTCAAGAGTAAAAGCGGGAAATAGTTCGCGAGGGATCGCGTTGGGCGGCGGAGGATCAAACGACAATGGCTGATCGCCAAGCGCTCTGTTTAGCGCCCAGATTAATTTGATAATTATTTTGCGCGCGAAACCAATGGACGCCATTCGGCGAATTAATTTTTTCACTTGGACTTTCTCATAAATTATACGCTAAGGCGCGATATTTTCATACTACTTCTACATGCCAAGGCTCGAAATATACGCCGTAAGGGTTGCCTCTTGGATAGCGAATAGCTATATATCCAAGCTGCATCAGTTTTTCGTACTCTTTGGTTTTGGCAAACTCCTGCGTGAAGTTCTTTTCGCCATATCCCACCTTGCCCACATCGAAATCCCCTATGCCGTGATAGGAGTATCCCGCCGGAGCGAGCGAGTGGGACGCTTCGGAGTAGTCGCCTTTGCACTCCAGCGTCTTTGCCAAGAACAGATGAAACTGCTTTGGCACCCCTCTTACCCCGCTGGTCATCACAATGGTGTCGCCAATATCCTTTTTGACGCTCTCGTAAACCTTAGCCGCCTGCCCCTGATAGAGGTAATGCCCCGTTCGCGGGACTTTGAAAATCTCCTTCTGCGCGATCGACTCGGTTAGTTTATCGGTTACTTTGGAGCCAAAGAAGCCGTACTCTTTCGCGTCGCGGAAAAAGAGCTTCTCAAGATATTCAAGCTCGTCTTCGGTAAAAGCGCCCACGGGTTTGGAGGCTTTGGCTACGCTTATCATAGCGTCGAAACTGATCACATTAAAATTGCCGAAGCCTATATGTTTTTGTACCGCGTTTAGACGATCGAAGGTTGCTTTGAGCAGTTCAAACTCTTTGCCTTCGGCTACAATCGGCTTTAGCGCGCCCACATTTTGCGTGATCGTCAGATGATCTTTGGGCGTCGCCCCCTGCGCTCCTATGCCGTCTTCGAGGATATTGTTGGCTATCTCTTCCTCTTCCAAGGCGTTAAGGCGCGCTTGCTCCTCGTCGGAAATGGCGGCGGGATTTTGCGCCGGCGGCTCGATCGATCGAGCGGGGGGTAGCGGATATTGCGCCTTCGCAAGCGAACCGCTCCGCGTTTTGACGCTCGATTCCCTGATCGCCGCGCAACCGACCGCTCCCAGCGTTCCAAGCGTCAGCGCTAAAAAGTCTCTTCTGCGCAACTAGATTTCCTTATACGGGCGTTACCGCGCCGCAATAGCTTATACAAAATCGTATATTATCGCCGTAATTGTAAAACACAAACAGTTATTTTAGCCGCTTTTCCAGCGCCTCGAGGCGAATTTTGGCTTCAAAAACGCCCAAAATATCCAGCGACGCGTCCAGACTCGCGCCCGCCGCCTCGCCAAAAAGCGCGATCCTAAGCGGTTTCGCAAGTTGCGGCATTTTAATATTTTCCGCCTTCAAAAACGCTTCGATCGCGCCGCGCATATCCGTTTTGCCCTCGGCAAACTCCAAGAACTTCGCGGCGATCGCGGCGGCTTCTTGCGTAACGAGCGCCAGCTCTTTTTCGCCGTAACCCGTCGGGCGCGAAACGAACTTCCTCGCCTCGCGCGCGAGCGCCTCCAGCGTCTGCGCCTTTTCTTTGCACAGCGCCAGCAGTTTTGACGACGCGCCAAAGCCGCCTAAATCCAGATCGAAATCTTGTTTCAAAAGCGCGATCAGCCGCTCGTCGGTTTGCGCTTTGATATGCTCGTGATTGATCCACGCTAGCTTGCTCGCGTTGTATGCCGAGGCGGATTTGTTGATATCCTTAGGATCAAACAGCTCTATCAGCTCCTCGCGGCTGAATATCTCCCGATCGCCGTAACTCCAGCCCAGCCGCGCTAGGAAGTTCAGCAGCGCTTCGGGCAGATAGCCAAGCGCTTTATACTCCATCACATTGGTGGCGCCGTCGCGCTTGCTTAGCTTCTTGCCCTCGCCGTTTAGGATCATCGGCACATGGTAAAACTTGGGCGCCTCCCAGCCAAAAGAGCGATAGATCACGATCTGTTTGGGCGTGTTGGAGAGGTGATCGTCGCCCCTGATCGCGTCGGTTACGCCCATTAGATGATCGTCGATCGCGACGACGAAATTGTAGGTCGGCGTTTTGTCGCTTCTGGCGATGATAAAATCGTCGAGCTGATCGGCGCCAAACTCCACCGCGCCTTTGATCCCGTCCTCGAACGCGATCGAGCCGCTCAAAGGCGCCTTGATCCGCACGACGGGGCTGACGCCCTCTCGCGGCGGGAGCGCGCCGTCTCGATAACGCCCGTCGTAACGCGGTCTTTCGCCCCGTTTCTGCTGCTCCTCGCGCAACGCGTCCAGCTCCTCTTTGGTCATATAGCAGTAGTACGCCGCGCCGCTATCGAGCAATTTTTGAATGTACTCCTCGTATATACCGAAGCGTTTGGATTGATACTCGATCGTCCCGTCGTGCTCCATTTGAACCCACTCGAAGGCTTCCAAAATCGCCTTCGTAGCCTCCTCGCTGTTGCGCGCCAGATCGGTATCCTCGATCCTGAGCAGGAATCTGCCGTTGTTTTTGCGCGCCCAGAGGTAGGAAAAGAGCGCGGTTCTCAGCCCGCCGATATGCAAAAAACCGGTCGGGGAAGGGGCGAAACGAGTTACGATCACAATATGGCTCCAAATGACGATAAACTTGGCGCGATTATAGGCAAACAAGCCTCAAGCGGCGATTTGCGCCGATAAAACGAAAGGTATAATACGGCGCGATGAACGACAAACAATCCAATTTGACCCGCATAAATAAAGCGGTCGCCGAGCGCGGCGGCTACTCGCGGCGCGAAGCCGAGAGGCTGATATTAGAAGGGCGCGTCGCGATCGGGCGGCAGAAAGTTAGCGATCTCTCCATCAAGGTTAAAGAGGGCGACGAACTGTTTCTCGACGGCAGAGCGCTGGCAAAAAGAGACGGGCAATATACGGTGATCGTCTATCATAAACCCAAAGGCGAACTTGTAACCAGAAGCGATCCGCAGGGGCGCAAGACGGTTTTCGACGGCTTGCCAAGCCGCTTTTCGCGCTTTATCGCCGTCGGCAGGCTGGACTACGCCAGCGAAGGGTTGCTTATGCTTACTGACGCCGCCGAGGTCGCCGACAAATTGATGCGAAGCGATCTTGAGCGCGTTTATAATGTAAAGATCGACGGCTTTGTAACGCCCGCGATCGAGAAGGCGATGAGCGAAGGGCTGAAACTAAGCTCGAAAGCGGGCGCGCACCCGCTGAACGACGAAATGATCGGCGCGCTCTCGCCGTTTGCCAAATGGCGGCTCGAAAAAAATCATCCGCGCTTTTCGCGGCTCAAAATCGCGCTATCGGAGGGCAAAAACCGCGAAATCCGCCGGTTTTTCGCCCATTTCGGGCGCAATACGCTCGATCTGAAACGCGTCAGTTTCGGCGAAATCTCGCTCAACGCGTTGCCCGTAGGCAAATGGCGGTTTTGCTCCAAAGAGGAGTACCGGTTTTTGCGCCGCGTGTTAAACGGCGATCGCGAGGAAAACTAGCGCGCTAAGGCGCGGCGCGCTATAATAATAAGCAGATAAAGGAAAGCGCTAGCGGGTAGTTTTGTTGGCAAAAAATACGCTACTCAACTTTCCAGACAACTCCAAATCCAATCGGTAAAAGGGCAAAAAGATGATTGCGCTTAGTATTAAAACCCGTTATAAAACCGAGATGATCGATATAACGGAGACGATCAACGAGGAGATTATCAAAAGCGGTATAAACGCCTCCGCTATTAATATATTTACGCCGCACAGCACCTGCGGCGTGTTTGTATGCGAAAATAAAGACCCCAATATCCAACGCGATCTGCTGAAAAAACTGCACGATTTCTTTCCTTCCGACGGACGATACGCGCACAGCGGCGGCAACGGCGACGCGCATATGAAAGCCGCTTATATGGGTTCGAGCGTCGTCGTTCCGGTAGAGAACGCGCAGATGCTGCTAGGTCCTTGGCAGGGCGTGTTTTTCGCCGATTTCGACGGACCGCGCGATCGCAGGGCGATTTTAACGTTGCTTTAGCCGCTTAAGCCAGATCGCTCCCGACGGCAAAAACGGCGCGAAAAGATTACAAAGCGCCATCAACGCGCAAAACGCCAAGAGCGCGATCTATAATCGCGTAGCAGATTTAAGAAAGGATCGTTGATGGGCGATCTGACGAAACTCTTACGCCCGACCGCGCTTGATCAGATAGTGGGTCAGCGGCGTTTGCTGGGCGAAAACGGCGCGCTGAGAAAGCTCATAGAGGCAAACGCGCTGTTTCACGCCTTCTTTTTCGGTCCCCCGGGCACGGGCAAAACGACGCTCGCTAGAATCATCGCCGACGCAAGCGGGCGCGTCTGTTTCGAGCTTAACGCCACGAGCCTTGCCGTGGACGAGCTTCGCGCGATCTTTGAAAGCTCCAAGGGCGCGCTGAGCAAACCGCTTATCTTTATCGACGAGGCGCATAGATTGAGCAAAAACAGGCAGGAGGTTTTGCTGCCCGTTATGGAGCGATCCGACGCTATGATCATCGGCGCCTCGACCGAAAACCCATTTTTCGCGCTCACGGGCGCGATCAGATCGCGATCTTTGCTCTTTGAGTTTCTCCCGCTCGATCGCGCCGATCTGCAAACGCTGCTCGATCGCGCCGAGGCGCTTGAAAACAAAAGCCTCTCCCCGCAGGCAAGAGAGTATCTGATCGCTTCCAGCGGCGGCGACGCGAGGGCGGCGCTGAAACTGCTGGAGTTCGGGCTGATCGTCTCCGGCGCTCAACCGCTCAGCGTCGAGACGCTGAAAACCATCCGTCAAAACGCGCTGAACGACGGGACAAGCGAGGACGAAACGCACTACAACCTCGCCAGCGCGCTGATCAAATCGCTGCGCGGCAGCGATCCCGACGCGGCGATCTACTATCTGGCGCGGCTGATTAGAGGCGGGGAGGACCCGCGCTTTATCGCGCGCAGAATGGTTATCTTCGCGAGCGAGGATATAGGCAACGCCAACCCAAACGCCGCGCTGCTCGCGAACGCCTGCTTCGCGTCCGTGGCGGCGATCGGTATGCCAGAAAGCCGCATTATCCTTTCTCAAACGGCGATCTATCTCGCCTGCTCGCCCAAGTCCAACACGGCGATAGTCGCCATCGACATGGCGCTGGAGGCGATCGACGGCGGGCTGATTTTGGAGGTTCCGGATCATCTCAAAGACGCGCACTACGAGGGCGCGAAAAAGCTGGGGCGCGGGCTGACCTACAAATACCCGCACGACTTTGGCGGCTTCGTGAAGCAAGCCTATACCGCCGCGAGCGTTCATTTTGTCGATCTGAAGCCTATAGCGTACGAGAAAACCATCGCCGAGTGGCTGGAAAAACTCCGCGCGCTCGATCCGTAAGAATCAGAAGGAGAGTATATGAGACTATTTTTGGTTTGCGCCGCCGCCGCGATCTTGATCGGCTGCGGGGGCAAGTTCGCTGATGTGGCGAAGTACGCCGGCAATTTTGGAGAGAAAGCGCCAAGCGAAGCGCAGATGATCGAGGCGTTGAAAACCGCGCTGACCGACGGCGCGGCGGACGCGGCGGCGAAACTGTCGCAATCTGGCGGATACGACAAATCCGCGCTGTATCGCATACCGCTGCCGCCGGAAGCGGATACGATCGTCAAAAACGCCAAGCTGATTTCTGGCGGCGAGCGGCTGATCGATGATACGATAACGCGGATCAACGCGGCGGCTGAAACGGCGGCGAAAGAGGCGGCGCCGATCTTCGCCAAAGCGATCGCCGATATGACGATTACGGACGCGATCGGGATTTTGAAAGGCGGCGATAGCGCGGCTACGGACTACTTGCGGCGGCAGACAAGCGGCGCGCTTAAAGCGGCGTTCGCTCCCAAACTGGACGCGGCGCTAGCCAAGCCGATTGTCGCGGGCGTGTCGGCGCAAACGGCGTGGAATACGCTAACAAGCGGCTACAACAAGGCGGCTAACTCGATTGCTGGCAAACTCGCCAAACTTGAACCAGTCAAAACATCGATCAACGACTACGCGCTGGACAAAGCGCTTGCCGCGCTCTTTAACGAAGCGGCGATCGCGGAAGCAAAGGTGCGCGCAGATCCGCTTAGCTCCGGCAAAGCGATTGTGCAAAAGGTATTTGAATACGCGAAAAATACGCTCAACAAATAACCGCGCTTTTCCGCCCGCCGCTAAACTCGCGACTTGCGTTCTCTTTGCGCGGCGCGCCCAACCAAAACCGCGCTAACGATAGCTATCGTTAGCGCGATCTCGCGACGCTAAAACCTAGCTTCGGTAAAAACATCGCGATAGGCGTCTCCTCCCTTATCGCCCAATCCAAGCTGACCAGCAATGTTATATCCCGTAGCGTAAATCTTGCCATCGCTTGTCAGAGCAAGAGAATAACTGTATCCCGCGGCGATAGCGGTAACATGTTTGTCGAAAATATCGCCGAGGGTTACCGCGGTAAAGGTTGCGCGATCGTTAGCCCCCCACCAATTGCCCAATCCAAGCGCGCCATCGACTACGGCTCCCGTCGCGTAAATTTTGCCGTTGTCGTCAAGAGCGAGAGTGTGTGCGGTACCTGCGGCTATGGCGATAATCTTTTTGCCAAAAATATCGTCGCTGGTTACCGCGGTAAAGACTGCGCGATTGC
>JAITEA010000158.1 GCA_031282285.1 Helicobacteraceae bacterium | reverse complement strand
CTTAACGGAGTCGATTTGACGGTAAAATCGTCTAATACAATGGTATTCTCCGCAAATAGCGCGCCCGCGCACAAAACGGCTAAAGCAAAAAACGGTTTCATAATCTGTTCCTTTTGCGGCTAGCTTAGCATACTTTATCTTAAAACAATAACGGCTTTCGCGTTAAGCGCCGCTTAAACTTTGTCTAGCGCTGCCGCCCAAACCCCGCGGAGGCGTTTGGCGGTAAAATGCGGCTTTAGTTCCGGCAAAGGCAAAACCGCGAGGCAAAAGCGAGATGGGCGAAACGAATAATACGGGCAAACATAAGGCGCTGTTTCTCGATCGCGACGGCGTGGTCAATGTAGATTACGGATATGTCGCGTCGTTCGATCGTTTCGTATTCTGCGAAGGTATTTTTGATCTGCTTGCCCTCGCGCGCGAAAGGGGTTACAAAATCGTGATCGCGACCAATCAATCGGGGATCGCGCGCGGACTGTTTAGCGAAGAGGCGTTCAAAACGCTGACCCGCCAGACGCTAGCGGCGCTGCGCGATCGCGGCATAATCGTCTGCGGCGTCTATTACTGCCCGCACGCGCCGGAGGACGGCTGCGACTGCCGCAAGCCAAAAAGCGGTCTGTTTTTGCAGGCGATCAAAGATCACAATATCGATCCCTCCGCATCGTGGATGATAGGCGACAAAGAGAGCGATATGACCGCCGCGGCGGGCGCGGGCGTGAAGCAGCTGATACTCCTAAGCGACAAAAGCGCCGAAAAAGGAGAGTTTTTTGTTAGGCGTAAAAATCTATTAGATACAATCGCTTATTTCAAAAAGGCGGCAAGATGAAATATTCAGACATCAACCTTAGCGCCAAGAGCGTTTTGATCACGGGCGGCGCGGGCTTTATCGGCTCCAATCTGGCGCTGCATATTCAGGACAACTACCCCGAAGCGCGCGTAGTCGTATTCGACGCTTTCACGCTGGGGCATTTCAAAAACCTGCTGGGTTTCAAGGGCGAGGTCGTAGGCGGCGATATAGCAAACCCGCTCGATCTCAAGCGGCTTGAAGAGGAGTACAAGTTCGATTACATCTTCCACGAAGCGGCGATCTCCGATACGACCGTAGCCGATCAGAAGCTGGTGATGCAGGTTAATACGAACGCTTTTTGGGATATTCTGAAGATCGCCAAAAAGCACGGCGCCAAAACGATCTACGCTTCCAGCGCGGGGGCTTACGGCAACTCCGCCGCGCCCAATATCGTGGGCGAAGGGGAGACGCCGGAGAATATCTACGGCTTTTCAAAGCTGTCGATGGATCGCGCGGCGGCGCGCTTTGCCAAAGAAAACGGTACGATCGTCGTCGGGCTGAGATACTTCAATGTATATGGTCATCGCGAGGTGTACAAGGGCAAAACCGCGTCGATGATCCTTCAGCTTGGTTTGCAAATCCTAAGCGGCAGACGCCCCCAACTCTTCAAATGGGGCGAGCAAAAGCGCGATTTTGTCTATATCGAAGATGTGATTCAGGCAAATATCAAAGCCTTGAACGCGGCAAAATCGGGCGTGTATAATGTGGGTAGCGGCGTGGCTAGGGAGTACAACGAGATTTTCGGCAACCTGACTAAAACGCTGGAAAAGGATATAGAGGTCGAATACATCGACAACCCGTGGAACTTTTTCCAAAACCACACCGAAGCGGATATCGCCCCCGCAAAAACCGATCTGGGCTACAAGCCGCGCTTTGATATCGAAAAGGGGATCGGCTCCTACGCGCCGCATATCGTCAGGATATACGAGTCGGAGATTAAGTGATACGACTCAAAAAGGCAGCGCCGCGCGCGCTCGTACTCGGCGATCTGATGCTTGATGCGTATTTGTGGGGCAAAACCAGCCGCATCAGCCCCGAAGCGCCAGTGCCGATCGTGGATATCGAGCGGACAAGCGTCGCGCTGGGCGGCGCTGGCAATGTGGCAAACAATCTGCTGGCGCTGGGCGCGAAAGTTTATGTCGGCGGCGCGATCGGCGACGACAAGAACGGCGCGGAGTTAAAGGCGCTTTTGGAAAACGGCGGCGTCGATACGAGCGCCATAGTTTTGCGGCGCGGACGGAAAACCAGCCGCAAAACTCGCGTGATGTCCTCGCGCCAGCAGATCGTCCGCTTCGACGACGAGAGCAAAGAGCCGATCGGCGAAGCGTGCGAGCGGGAGCTAGAAGCGGCGTTTGAAGCGATCTTGCCGCGGGTTGATATAGTGCTGCTAAGCGACTACGGCAAAGGCGTTTTGACGGAAGGTTTGACGCGCTTTGCGATCGCCTCGGCAAAGGCGGCGGGCAAAAAGATACTAGTCGATCCCAAAGGCGTGGATTACTCCAAATACAAAGGCGCGAGTATTATCACGCCAAACCGCAAAGAGGCGAGCGAGGCGTTAGGTCGCGCGCTGACCAGCCTCGAGAGCGTCAAAGAGGCGGGCGCGGAGCTAAGGCGCGATCTGGCTTTGGAGTACGCGATCGTTACGCTCTCCGAAGACGGTATGATGGTTTGCGGCGAGGCGGCGGCGCATATCCCAACGCGCGCGCGCGAAGTGTTCGACGTAACCGGCGCGGGCGACACGGTTTTGGCGGCGCTTGGCTTCGCGCTGGGCGCGGGAGCGTCGATCGAAGACGCGGCGCACTTTGCCAATACCGCCGCGGCTGTGGCGGTATCCAAGATCGGCGGCGCGACGGTTACGATCGACGAGGCGTTAGCCTACGAACAGCGCCACTCGCTCAACCAGAGTCAAAACAAGATCGCGCCGATCGATTTTGTAGCGAGCGAAGTTGAAAAACTGCGGCGCGACGGGCGCAAAATCGTTTTCACGAACGGCTGTTTCGATCTGCTGCATCGCGGGCATGTGGAGTATCTGCGAAAGAGCAGAGAGCAAGGCGATCTGCTGATCGTGGGGCTAAACGGCGACAAGAGCGCGAGGGCGCTCAAAGGCGAGTCGCGCCCCGTGGTGAGCGAGGAGGATCGCGCCTATATGCTCGCGGCGCTGGCGTTTGTCGATTTTGTCGTGCTGTTTGACGATCCGACGCCTATCGAGCTGATCAAGGCGATCAAGCCCGATATCCTGACCAAGGGCGCGGATTACAAGGGCAAACAAATAGTCGGAAGCGAGTATGCTAAACAGACCGTTTTGGTCGATTTAGTCGAAGGGCGCTCTACGACAAACACGATCGCTAAAATATCAGCCAACATAGGAACAAAATGAGAAAATTGTCGCTATTCATCGCGTGCGCCGCTTTGCTGTCGGCGGAGAAGCAGTCGTTTATGCTCAATATTAACGACGAGGATTTGCAGATTGGCTACGAAATGATCTCGCCAATCGGCGCGGAAGCCGGCTTGTATTACGGCGTTACGGCGTTGCGCGGCGCGGACGAATACGACAAGATGCGTCTTTCCGGCGCGTTTCATATAAACGCGATCGGTTTGACGCCCATAAACGGGCTGGCGGCCAAGATCGGCATCAAAGCCGCCGTCGCGCAGATCGAGCAGAGCGACGACAAAGATGTCTATCCTTTCGCTACGCCGATTGGCGTGGGACTGATCTACACGCTGCCCGTCGCGATCAAGACGCATCTTTCGGCGTTTTACGACATAGCGCCCACGGCGTTGTGTTTTAACGAATGCGATCGCTATACGGAGCTGCGGTTTGAGGCGGGGATCGAGCCGATCGAGGGCGGTATGGTTTTCGGCGGCTGGCGCAAAATAGAGTTACGCGAAGAGGGCTGGAAGTACGATCTGAACAAAGCGGCTTATGTCGGCGTTCGCGTCAGCTTCTAGTTTTTTGGTTAAACGATCGGTCTATTTAACGGCGCGGCAGTTAAAACTAACGCTTATTTGCAACCTAGCTTAAGCGTTTGCGCAATCGTATTACGGCAAACGGCGCTTATTCGCGCTTCCGCGAGCTTAAGAGACGGATTGGCGTTTTTTTTCGCGACGCCTCGCTTTTTTGGGAGCCTTGAGCGCTTCTGGCGCTTTGCGGCTGCGCTAAAACGCGGAAATAACGGAGAAAATCGGAAATAACGAAAATAGCGGAAGCAAAGCGCGCAACGCTATTATTATCGCCTCTAAAGTTTGCGCAATTGTTCAACCCGCGCATCCGCATTGGACGCGACGGAAATTGCCGTCGATCCTTGTAAGCCAATTCAAGCGCTTTTAATATTGATCTGCGCTTTGATGCGATCGCGATCCGATAGGCGCTTGATTAGTCGCCGATAAGTTTCTCTTTGCCTAGC
>JAITEA010000167.1 GCA_031282285.1 Helicobacteraceae bacterium | reverse complement strand
ATCATTTAATATATTTTTTCGCAATCTATACTTGCATACATAAAACTCTAAAGCGATAAGGCTTGAGAAACTTATATCTGTTTTATGTTGATATTGGCTAATATTAATTAACGCCGTCTAAAAGCGAATATCGAATAATCAATATAAATCTAAAGAGCCCTATCGCTTGCCCAAGGCAAACTATGAAAAAGGCTATAGGCTTCTTTATTATTATCCTCTTTTTTAAGAGTAATCTGCTTGCGTTATCCGTTATTGTCGGCGGTTCTAACGCGAGTTTTAGCGCCGCGAGTACCGCGCAATCTAACCCTGTTGTAACCGCCGTTGGTTCCTCTATTCGCTATACGCTTTTGGCTGAAATAGCCGGCGCGAACGGCGGCGCAAATGAAAACTGGGGCTGTACAGAAATCGATATAAACGGCAAAATAAAAGCCTACGATCACGACGATTGGCAAAGCGGCTCTCATAGGATCGACAGAACCGAAAAATCTTTAGCGCCAAGCGCGGCGGGAACATACGGCGCGAATTTCACTTTCTTTAACGGCGGCGCGAACGGCGGGCGCTGCTCCGGCGCGCGCGTTGGCGGCTACTACGCGCCAAACGCGTTTACGGTTATGGCTTCGGCAGTCGGCGTAACGCAGGCTACTTTCAGCGGCGAAAACGGCGCTTTTTCCAAGAGCGTTACGCTGCAGGTTGGCTCTACGCTGCGTTATAGACTTTCGGCGACCGTTTCTAATTTGCTTTCAAGCGAAAATTGGGGTTGTACAGAAGTTAAAATCAGCAATATCAAACGATACAACGATCACGCAAATTGGGGCGTTGGTACGCTGACGCGCACGATTAATAGCGTTGGCGACGGTCTAAACGCGCTGGCTAACGGCGCGGCGCTTAAAGCGCCAAGCTCCGCCGGAACTTATAGCGTTACCTTCCAATTCTTTTCCGGCAACGGAAAAAACGGCGGCTGCGAAGGCGATCTTATAGGAGAGTATGTAGCGGTTAACGCCGTAAAAACGATAGGCTCTATATCGTTCAGACCCACTTTTGATATGTACTATCGCAAAAGTCTTATAGGGGATATGAAGGCGATCGGCTCCAGCGCTATGTGCATTCCCGACGAAAAAGAGCGCGGCTTGGATAGTATAGGCGTTTGCCAAGACCCGCAGTTTAGAACTATCATTGAAAATATGAATCTTAAATACGCTTATGTTAATCAAAACGGAGCGGTTGTGGCGCACCCGACGACCTCCAGAACTGGAGCGTTTTTGGATCTGCCGCCGAATGCCAAGATAGTATACGCCAAACTCTACTGGCTTGGCAGGCTCTCTAGCGATTACGGAAGCCAAAAAGGCGCCGCCGTAAATTGCCCCAATCCCTCTTCGGTTTCGGACTCAAAGGTATTGAACGCTTTGAGCGAGGGCGCGGATCGCGTCAAGTTGGAGCTGCCCTCCGGCGTCGCCGGCTATGTGAAAGCGCAGCGGGTCTATCTGGAAACCTACGACGCCAATTGCGCTTATCTGGCGCAGGCGGACGTAACGAATATACTCGACAAGGACAACGCCGAAGGAACCTATTTTGTAAGCGAGATAAAGAGCCGAAGGAACGGCTCTCCCGTAGGCACCTTTGGCGGCTGGACGCTGGTAACGGTTTATGAAAACCCTTCCGATACGACCCACACTTACAGGCTGGTTACATTGTTTGACGGCTGGCGCGGCGGCAGCGGCACGATATATACGCTAATCAGCGGCTTTCTGACGCCCTCCAGCGGCGTGGTCAAAAGCGCGCTTTTCGTGATGGGCGCGGACGGGGACAGCGACTCGGGCGATCGTATGTGTATCAACGCCTTAAACGCTTGGTGCAATACGGGCGAGAGCTACAGAAGCGGCGTCGGAGGGCAGGGGGCGGAGCGGCTGATCTATCCGTACAAAAACTACAACACCCCGATCCCCCATAAAGCCTTCGACGGCTTCAGGAACAACTACTATGAAAACGCGTTCCTATCGACCGTATCTGAAGGCGCGGTAGGTCTGAGCGCGGCGCCGATCGGACAGCAGCCGCAATTTTCCGACGACTATATTCTAGGCTTCGATCTGCATACCTATTATATGGAGGACTTTCTAGGCAACAGCGCGACGCAGACCAATATCGTGGTAGAGCCTAGAGGCGACTATGTCATTTTCGGCGCGCTGGGATTTTCCACCGTCGTATATAACCCCCGCATAGCGGATATAAAGATTGGCTCTACCGTATCGCACCGCCCCGATGCGGCGCTTATGTGCGACGGCAAAAAGGATATGCGCGGCGCCACGATCAACTTCGCCTACACGCTGGAAAACAGCGGTCAAGAGCCAGCCTCCGGCATAACGATATATACGGATTTCGCCGAAACGGGGCTGGATAAATATATAGAGTCCGTTACGGCGGCGTTTGTAACGGGCGAAGGTCCCGTGATCTATCGCGTAGGCGCCTGCTCGACTAGTTTGAGCGGCATAGCCTGCTTTGTCGATTTTATGGACATTTCGCGCCCGAACGCCGCCTCGAGAGCTACGATCAGATACAACGTCAAGCTCAAAAACGACTTTCCGCTTTTGGCGGACGACTTCGATCTGGAGGTTAAAGCGCACGCGAACTACAGCAACGCCGTAACGGGCGAAAAGGTGGCGATCGAGGCGATAAACCTAACGCCGGCTATCGCGGGCAGATTGTGCGCCAACGAATCGTGCAAAACGCTGGCAAAGCGGGGCGCGCCAAACGGCTACCATATGATCGATCCCGACTGGGGCTACGATATACAGCCGTTTGAGGTCTATTGCGACAATATGAGCAAAAGCGACTATCTGAACGCGAAAACCTATCTGCCGTTAGTAATGACGACAGATTTCAGCAATCTGCTCTACAAAACGATCAAAAACGGCGATTACTACCACAAATCAAACCAAGCCGACAAGACGCAATACAAGGCGATCCGCATCAACGACGATCTCAGCGTCAATCCCGACGACGATATAATCAAAAACGGCTTTTCAAATCTCAACCTCGTAGGCACGCCCTTCGCGATCGACTACAACAAAACGGCGATCGTAGGTTGCGGCGCGCCCAAGAAAGCGCATTTTGACCAGATCGTAAAGATCGACCTCGAGTTCGACAAAACAAACAGGGTATGCAAAGCGCAAAACGACGCGATACAGCTTAAACAGGTATCCGGCGTAGGGTTCGGCAAATATCAGTTTGACAAGGTAGCCAACTACAAAGACGCCAAATTCGCCAACGGGTTTAGCGCCGACGCGTTAAATCCGTCGGAAAACAGCCCGTACGCTTATAAAAGCTGCCTCGCGATCCGAAACGAGGTAAAGGGCGCGCCCAACGGCTTTTATTATATCAACCCCAAAGATAACCGCGATACGGGGCTTGAACTCTTTGCCAAAGACCCCGACAAACACCGCCCGTTCGTGGTTTTTTGCGATATGAACGGCTTGGCGACGGAAAACAGAGAATCGCCTTCGATACTGCTCGCGCTGGATAGCGACATCACGGCGAGCGCGGAGGATTTAATCGGGCGCGATAGCGATACCTGCTCGAAGCTGGGTATGTATATGTTTGTCCCGATCAATAAACCCACATTCAACAAAACGCGCAACTATCTTAAAGCGATCAAGCCCGAATGGTCGTCCTATACCGGATCGGTTAAATACAACCTTTCGCAATTATGGGCTTCAAGCGGCAGCGTCGGTATGGGCAACGACGAATACAGGCTGTTTTGGCCCTACGGATCGTTTGGCGTGTTTAACGAAAAAGCGGGCGCGGGCGAAAATACGAACAAATTAGCGGACGGCGGCTCGATCGGCGCGGGCTTTCCGCTGAACTCGCTCAGCGGGCTGGGCTTAAGTCAAAACGGCGAGTGGCAGACCATATTCAAATATATGCCAGAATCGCTGTTTGACGAGGACGACTTTCCCAAAGAGGAGAAAGATAGCTGGTGGATTTCCGACAAGGGCTGCAACGCGCTAAAAAATCTCGGCTACGCAGACGGCTGGGAGCTTTGCTCCAGCGGCGTGGCGTACGACGAAAACGGCTGCTATCTCAACGGCGGCGGCGCGCCGGAGCCAAACGGAGATTACGCCGCCAAACAGTGGCTTTACTACATCGCCGATAACGAAGGCGATATCTACGCTTGCAACGACAAAAAAGCGCCAAATCAGGCGGGCTGGAAAACGCTTGGCGGCGCGGAGGCGACCTATATCTACGCGCACTACACTTGTATGACTTTAGACAGCTTTGCCAAATCCAAGGGCTTAAACCCGCTGCCCGAAGATTTCAGCGGCTGGGACGCGACGCTGGATATCAACAACGAACCGGCGGCGCTATACACCAAAATGGCGAATCAGCCGTTTGCCGTCCAGATCGCGCCGCTTGGCGAGATTAATAGCTTCGAGGGGCAGCTCTGCGCGGCGCTTGCCTACGGCGATCAGGGCGTTTACGGCGAGACGCCCACCGGCGCCAAGATCGGTTTGACGCATATTCCCGCCGCCAACTTCACAAAAGGTTATACAAGCGGGGGGATCGAGTACGCCTGCGTTCGGATCGATCCGAAAATCGACTTGACGGCTACGCCGATCTCGTTTATATGGGAGCAAGGCGCGCAGAAGGCTTCAAGAGACGCTAATATTACGCTGCTTGCCTACGACTGCTCGGATTTTAGCAATATCGAATCGTGCGAAAGCAAGAGCTACGGCGGCGGGCGCTTCAGCGTCCGTCCAAGTTTCAAGGTCGCGCCGGACTATAGCGCGACATTGATTTCAGGCGTCGATTATCCAACCGAAGCGCCGCTGCCAAACGGCGGCTTTGTCCTGAGCGCCACGCGGGGCTATACGCAGCCGAGCGAGCCGGTTCCGTGCGATGGCGAAAACGGGCTGTGCGTCCTCGCGGCGGATAAAAAGCCCGTCGAATACGGCGTTTTGGACGCGAATATCACCTTTGAAGACGGCGTAGCGCGGATTCACAGGCTAAGCTACGACGACGTGGGCGAGATCGCGCTGAAGTTCGTCGATAAAGAGTGGACGAAAATCGACATAGATCGCGATTACGGCGGCTCGTTTACCGCTATGCCAAAATACAAAAACGACTGCATACCAGACAGCTACGCGAGCGCGATCAACAACGACGCCAATCCGCAGAACTCGCCGCATTACGGCAAGATCGGTTGTCTGGTTGGCGGCGAAAACAACGGGGATTTGCCCGAAGTCGCGCTGAAAATTATCCCCGATCGATTCCGCATAAACGATTTCGAGGTCGCGGGCGTATTTGAAGACCCGTACGCGCCCTCCGGAGGCGGCAGATCGTCGTTTGCCTATTACGCCAACGAAACGGACGACCACTACGCCGCCGCCGTTATCAACGCCGAAGCGATCAACAAAAAAGGCGCGGTAACGAGAAACTACGGAGAGGGCAACTACAGCAAAGACGCCGAATACGGCTTTGATTTTCCCTCCTCGGCGCTTAGATCGGACGATATGCCAGACAAAGTTCAAAGGCGGTTCTGGCGGCGCGTCGTTGAAAAGAACGGCAAGCTGAGCGCGGACGCGCGTATTCGCGCCGATATGTGGAGGCTTGGCGGAGCCAATCTAAGAATCGGGTTTAACTTCGGACGGGAGTTTAGCAACGCTCTGCCCGTGTTCTTTATGCGGGCTGGAACGCCGAGCGCTGGGTATGATTTCAACTTTTCGATAACCGACGAGGACGGAGCGCGCGGCGCGGCGAATTGGGATAAGGCGATAAGCGAGTTTTCGGAGATCAACTTTGTATATGGTCGCGCCTTCGCTTCCGACGCGTTAAGCCGCGGAGCGGACGCCAATGTCTCGTTCTTGATCGACTACTTCAGCGATCGCGGCTCAAACGGCATCAGGAGCGCCTATAACGCGCCGAGCCTGCTGGCTTCCAACGCGGGCTGGTTCAGGCTTACCGGACGCGCCGATAGCCGCACGGAGGCGAATGTTACCGCCAATATAAACGGCTACCCCGAACGCGGATCGGCGCCAATCTTAAACAACGAAACGCGCACGACCTTCGCCTACCCGATCGATCAGCGCCGTCCGCGCAGGTTTGTCGCGCACCTTGGAATGCCCGCGTATCTGTGGTATCACCCGTTTGGCAAGCCTTACGCCGATGTGCGGACGGGCGAGGAGGAGACGCGCAGGGGCTGCTTCGAGCATCCGTGCGGTACGATCGAGTTTGAGTCGCCGCAGATAGAAGGCTGGGGCGGATCGGGCGTCAGAGACGATAAGCGCTACTACGACGACAACTCCACGCGCGAACGAACGCCGCTAAGGCTTGGTCGCTAGGGCGCGCGGCGCGGGCGGGCTTTTGGCGTTTGCCTCTTGCCCGCCCACTTTTGCGCTGACTGGCGGGAGCGGAAAAGCGCGTTTACGGCGCCCCGCGCAAATATGTTATAGTATGCGTTATCAATCTAAGGAGGTTGTTATGAGCAAAACAACTACCGCGAGCAAAACCTATTCGCTTAAGATTGGCGTAATTGAAACGATCCGCGATCTGGCGGATCGTCTTGGCAAAAAGCAGGGTCAGATTATCGAGG
>JAITEA010000056.1 GCA_031282285.1 Helicobacteraceae bacterium | reverse complement strand
TTTTTAAGTAAAATCCGCGCATTTTTATCGGAGAAGTCGAGATGAAGATTGAGTTTAATAGCGGCGCGAAAGCCGATATCCGAGTTATCTTTACGCTGAACAAAGATTTAGGCGGCGCGTTTGTAAGCGATCGCGCGCTGCTGGAAAAGGTCGGTTTCGACGGCGCGGACGAATCTACCGCGCTGTTTGCCGAGCGTGGGGAGCTCTATGTCGGCGTGGAGGACGAAAACGATCCGGAGAGCTTTCGCATAGCGGCGGCTAAAGCGATCGGCGTTCTTAAAACGCTCAAAGTCAAAAGCGCGTCGATAGCGAGCTACGACAAAAGCGGCGCCGATCGCGCCAAAGCGATCGCCTTTGGTCTGGCGCTTGGCGCGTACGAGTTTAACGAGTATAAATCCAAGCCCAAAGAGCGCTCGTTGGAGGCGATCTACTTTAACGCCGAGAACTACTACGGCGCCAAAACGGACGAAAACGCGGTAAAAGCGGCGATAGGTTACGCGCTCGTCGTAGCCGAAGGCGTTAATTTCGCGCGCGATCTCGTCAATCGGACGCCGGAGGATATGACGCCCTCCGCGCTGGCAAACGAGGCGCAAAAGGCGGCGGGCGAGCATCAACTTAAATGCGAGATCAAAGACGAAAGCTATCTGCAACAAAACGGTATGGGCGCGATGCTCGCGGTAGGGCGGGCAAGCGTTAATCCGCCGCGCTTGATCCACCTGATCTACAAGCCCGAAAAAGCCAAAAAAACGGTCGCGATCGTGGGCAAGGGGCTGACCTACGACAGCGGGGGGTTAAGCCTCAAACCGGCGGATTATATGAGCACGATGAAAGCGGATATGAGCGGCGGCGCGGCGGCGATCGCCATTATCAAAACCGCCGCGAGGCTCGGGCTGAATATCGAGATTCACGCCGTGATCGGCGCGGCGGAAAATATGATCGGCGGCAAAGCCTATAAGCCCGACGATGTGCTGCGCGCCAAAAACGGCAAAACCATCGAGGTAAAGAACACCGACGCCGAAGGGCGGCTGGTACTCGCCGACTGCCTCTGCTACGCGCAGGAAAACGCGCCGGAACTTGACTATATTATCGATCTGGCGACGCTGACGGGCGCGTGCGTGGTGGCGCTTGGCGAATATACGAGCGGCGTGATGGGTTTTAACGACGATCTGAAGCGATCGCTGCTGCAATCGGCTAAAAACGGCGGCGAGCTGGCTGCCGAACTGCCCTTTAACAGGCATCTGAAAAAGCTGCTCAAAAGCGAGATCGCCGATCTAAGCAACTGCGCTCCCGTGCGCTACGGCGGCGCTATCACCGCCGCGCTGTTTTTGAGCGAGTTTATCGAGGAGAAAAACCGCGACAAATGGGCGCACCTCGACATCGCGGGTCCTAGTTTCGTGGAGAAGGCGTGGGGCGTAAATCCCTTCGGCGCGAGCGGCGCGGCGGTGCGCTGGGCGATCGACTGGCTTGAGAGGCTCTGATGGCGCTTAGCGTAGGCATCGTGGGGCTTCCCAATGTTGGCAAATCGACGACATTCAACGCGCTGACCAAAGAGCAGAAGGCGCAGGCGGCGAACTACCCTTTCTGCACCATCGAACCGAACAAGGCGATCGTCGCGGTGCCGGATCGGCGGCTGAAGGTATTGGCGGATATTGTAAAACCCGAGCGGATCGTTAACGCGCAGGCGGAGTTTATCGATATCGCGGGGCTTGTGCGGGGCGCGAGCAAAGGCGAAGGGCTGGGCAACCAGTTTCTAGCCAATATCCGCGAATGCGAGGCGATCTTGCATGTTACGCGCTGTTTTGACGACGCGAATATCGTTCATGTGGACGGATCGGTCGATCCGATCCGCGATATCGAGACGATCGAGACGGAGCTGATATTAGCCGATATTCAGAGCCTGAACAAACGGATCGAGACGATCGCCAAAAAAGCGCGCGGGTTGGACAAGGAGGCGAAGGCGCAGTTGGACGCGGCGCACGCGCTGCTAAAGCATCTTGACGAGGGCAAAGCCGCTTCGTCGTTTGCCTTTGCCGACGAGAACGCGCTGGAGGAGCTGCTTAAGGAGTCGCGCTTGCTTAGCGCCAAGCCCGCGATCTTCGGCGCGAATGTGGACGAGAACGGGCTGTCGGCGAAAAATAGCTATGTCGAGGCGGTGGAGCGTTACGCGCTTAGCCGCGGCGCGGAAACGATCGTTTTGTGCGCGAAAGCCGAAGAGGAGATGGCGGGGTTTGACGACGATGAGCGGAGCGAATATCTTAGGGCGCTGGGCGCGACGGAGAGCGGGCTTGATCTGATCATTCACAAGGGTTTCGCGCTGCTGGGGCTGCAAAGCTACTTTACGGCGGGCGTCAAAGAGGTGCGCGCTTGGACGATCCGCAAGGGCTGGAAGGCGCCAAAAGCCGCGAGCGTTATTCACAACGACTTTGAAAAGGGTTTTATCCGCGCCGAGGCGATTAGCTACGACGATTTTGTGCGCTTTGGCGGCGAAGCGAAGGCGAAAGAGGCGGGCGCTATGCGTCTTGAAGGCAAAGATTATATCGTTCAGGACGGCGATATTATGCATTTCAGGTTTAATCTGTAGCGCAAGATCGCGTAAGACCGCGCAAGGCAAAATATGTTAATGTCGCAAAGCTTATATTAGGGGGTAATAGCGATGGGAAATGTAGTTGTAACCGAGTTGGAAGACGATGTGATAGAGGAGTTAAACGAAGAGGAAGCCGAAGCCTTAAAACTCTTAGGCGCCGCGAAGGACGAAAAGCCTCGCAAGATTGTTCAAAAGATAAAAGATTACGCCGAAAAGATACTATCCGGCGATTTTACCGACGAACAGATAAACGACTACGCCATTGGCTTAGGTTCGCTGTGGGGAAAGATGGTCGAAAAAGAGTATCGCTGGAGCTGGAAAAGCATCGATTTCCAAGACGGGTACGGCGAAAGCTATTATATCGTCTCTCCGAAGGAGTATTACTGCTGCAATCCTATCTATTTCATACAAAAAATACTAATGAAAAACAATCCGGGATTTGACGGCGA
>JAITEA010000246.1 GCA_031282285.1 Helicobacteraceae bacterium | reverse complement strand
AAATACGAGGTAAGCTATAGCTGGTTTACGATGGGCGAATCCGTCGCGTCGCTGAAAATCGACGGCGATCACTACGAAACGGAGGTGAACGCCAAAGCCACGGGTATGGCGGCGACCTTCTCCGGTCATCGCAAGGAGAGATTCAAAAGCTCCGGCGCGATAGTCGAGGGCGTTTTTGTCCCCGAAAAATACGAGCATTGGTACTCAAGCGGCGAAAAGACGACCTATACGGGCGTGTTTTTCGATCATAACAACTCGCAGGCGATGCAGACGAAAGAAAAGTGCGAGGATAAAAAGTGCAAATACGAATCGACGATGCTCTCGGGCGAAAAATACGCGCCAAACGATATGCTCTCGCTCTACCACAATGTAACGCGCGATTTCACAAGTTCGGGCGTTAAACTGCTGGAAGCCGCCGCGATCGGCTCCAAAAAGAGCGCGCGCGTCGAGATCGCCGAAGGCAAACATCTCAAAACCGCCCAATCGATATTCAAAAAACAAGAGGGAACCTACCTCGTGGTCTTTTTGAATCAGGAGATATTCAGCAGCAAAGAGGGCGCGCTGTACATCAATCTAGGCGACGACGCGATCGTCAAAAAGGCGGTCTTGCTGGATACCGTACTATTTGGCGATGTGATCGGCGAGCTTAAAGAAAAAACGATTGTCCCTTAAACAGCCGCAAAACGCGGTAGATCAGCAGCGCGCCGCTTGCGGTGGCGAATATCTTAAAAACGCTGACCGACTGCGAATGCAGCGAATTAAAATCGATCGTATGCGTAGCCTCGATCCCCTGCGCCTGCAGCGCCAAAATCGCGGGCGTGTAATACCACGCGAACAAACCGCCCGAAACGAGCGTAATCGCGGCTAAAATCATCACCGAGGCGAGCCGCTCGCCCTTGTAAAACCGCCATATCTCGTACGCCGCGCCGTAAATCAGCGTAATCGAGATAAAAATAGCGTACCGGCGAAATATTTCGCTCATCAGCCGCCCCGAGGCGAACAGATCGATCTCCGCGTTGTCGATATACGCCGCGGCTTTGAATATCACGGGCGCTGCCATCGCGCCCAGCGTTATAGTCGCGCCCAGCGTAACTCCTAGTAAAACGATATAAAATGTCTCCAAAGCGATCTTTACGCGCATAATTTTCCTTTATCAAAATACAAAGCCGAACGAGAGCGAAAAAGCCAGCTCGTCGTCCCGCCAGCTTCTAGGCTTGATAGCCTCCTCTTTGCCCTTTCTGTCGATCTGCCACTCGCGGTTAAAGTAGCTCGCCTCGAACCGCGCGCGGAAGCCGCTTTGCGAAGTAGCGTAAAAGCCGATCGCGCCGCCGTAAGATATTTCGGTGAGCGTATTGGTTTTGGCGTGCGCGTTTCCAAAGCCGATCGCGCCTTTGATATACGGATAGCCGTCAAACGGGGCGTAATCTCTCAGGCTCGGCATCACAAAAGCGTACCCAAACTGCGCCTCGTCGATCTCCTTGTCTGAGATTAGCGTTAGCGAAAGTTGATCGCTTTGCGAATTGAACTGATAGCCGCCAAACAGCGCGAGGCGCCAAAACTCCTCGCTCCGCCCGTTTTTGTCGTAATAGACGCGCGCTCCCGATACGCCGATCTCGCTTACCGCGAAAGCGCACAGCGGCATAAGCGCCGCAAGCAAAACGACTACGCGCAAAACCGCCCCCAGAAATAATCTAGCGCTATTGTAACCTAAGCGACGATTTTAAGATAAGTTCCTAAAAACGAGCGATCCTGAACGACTCTGCCGCCGGAGCTTACGGCGCTTTGCGTCTCTTTTGGACGGGCGGCTTTGAGGGCGAAATAGGCGCGATCGCGGTTTCGGCGCTCAAGCGAGCAGATTTCGGCGTTACGATTGTCTTCGTTCTCTTTTTCCTGCATGCGACTATATCGTCCGCAATGAAAAGCGATCAAGCCTCAAACAAGTAAAATAGAAAGCGCCGATTTCTAAAACAGACTTTAATTTAGGAACGCAGCTTGTCCGAGACGCAACGATCTAAACTATACTCGGCTACGCTCGAGGTCAAAACCTCCTCTATAGCCAAAAGCTTAGCCGATCTGATCGAGCGCGAACAGGCGCGTCCTTCCAGCGTGGATTTTGATATTCTCAAGATCGAAACCTATATCAAAGAGCCGTCCAAAGACGAGTATGCCGCGCTTGATAAGCGGCGTTTGGAGAAGCTGCGCGACAAGGCGTATCTGCTCAACCCGAAGCTGGAGTTGCTGCAAGAGTACGAGGTGCGTTTCAAACCCTCTTCGCCGCTTCCCTTTAGATTTGATATGGCTTTAAGCGCGGACAGATACCGTTCCGTGGCGCATATAACGCTGAAGGCTGGTTCGGTTATCAAAGCGGGCGTGGACGCGCGATCGCTCTACTTGTTTTTTAACAAAATCAAACTCAGAAATAAGATGATGGTCTATATCTGCGACGACGCGCTTAGAGCCGCGATGACGAGGCTGGCTCAGAAGGCAAACGGCGAGCCGTTCGCGGAGGATTTTGGCTTCGCGCTGTGCGCGTGGCCTCAGCCCGAACCGACAATCGACGACGGGCTAATCTGGCGCTATCGCGACAAGATGCAACAGGAGCGCGAGCACGACAGGATCAACTACGCCGATCGCGGCTTTATATCGGGCGTAAACAAAGACGAACTGCTGGTCGAGTATATTATGCCCAAGCGGGGAACGGCGGGGCGGTCGTTTGACGGCAAGTTTATAGGCGCGCCGGAACCCAAAGTCCAGAACGAGCCGGCTTTTACGATCGACGCCGCCAAGATCGAGATCGTCGAGGATAACGGCAAGCGGCTGTTTTTCGCCAAAGAGGACGGCTATGTCAAGCTCGACAATAATATTTTGTCGATCGACAAGGTAATCGAATTAACCGAAGTGTCGCTGAAAACGACGGGCAATATACGGGCGGGGCTGGATAAAGGCGTAACGATCCGCATAGAGAGCAAAGACGTATCAGGCGAGGCGATCGGCGTGGATATGGTGGTCGAGGCGACGGAGATCTACGCAAACGGCGGCGTGGGCAGCGGCGCGCTGGTAACGGCGGACAAGATCGTAATCAGAGGGCAGACCCACCAAAAGAGCGAGCTTATCGGCAAGCATATCGAGGTCAATGTCTTGCGCGGAACGGCGCAGGGCGAAGAGGTGATCGTCAAATCGCTGGAGGGCGGCGTTATCAGATCGATCGACGCGCAGATCGAGCAGGTCGTCGGCGGCGAGGTCAAATGCAAGACGATCAAAGCGAGCGTCTTGCGCGGCAAAGCCTGCCTGCAAGCGGCGACGCGCATTACGATAGGTCAGGCGAGCAAAGGCGAAAACAGGCTTGTAATCGACGCCAGCGTCGAGGACGAAGATCGCGTAATCATCGACGAGGCGATAGAGACGATCGCCAAACTCCGAACGGAAATAGACGAGCACAGGCGCCTGCGCGACGCAAACGCGCTCTATCTGTCCAAGAACCTCAGCGCGTTCAGGCAGGTTCAGGAGACGATCGCCGCCGATCGCGCGCTGAGCAGGACGACGGGCGAAACCTATCTGAATATGGCGCGCGAGTATAAAGCCGCGCTCCGAAAGCAAGAGGACGCCGACGCGCGGATAGAGCTTTTAACCGCGCAGATCAAAACAAAAAGGCGCGAGCTGGAGCGCTTCGACAAGATGGCTTTGGAATCGGAGATTATCAACGAGAGCGCGATATGGAAAGGGCACAACGAGGCGATCTTCAAGCTGCCGTTTTTGAGGCGCGAATATGTTCAGAATATCGACGAGGGAATGCGGATCAAGCGGATCAAGCTGGTCGAGTCAAACTACGACGAGGGCGAGTACGAGATCAAGCTGTTCTATTAAGCGCTTAATCGCCCAAACGCCGTTTGGCGCCGCGTTTTTAAGGAGCGGCTGGTAGTATTACAAAATCGTAATACATAAAGGACGGCAATGAAAGTAAGTTTGACGCAAACGGAGAATACGCGATTCGAGGCTACGACAAGCCGCGGCGTAAAGTTTGATATAGAGCCCAAAGAGCGCGTCAGCCCGCTGGAGTACTTTGCGATCGCCACGATCGCGTGTTCGGCGACCGATATCGTCTCGCTGAGCGCGAAAGCGGGAAAACCGGCTGGAAACCTAACGATCGAGGGCGAGTTCGATCGCAGCGATGGCGCGCCGTATCGCGTGGTATCGATCCATATTCTATATTCATTTGATTCCGGCGGCTTAGACGCGGAGGCGCTCAAATGGGTTTTGTCCTCGCTTGAGAGCTACTGCACCACGATCAACACGGTTAGAGGCGTGGCGAAGGTATATTACTCGATCGCGCACAACGGCAAACTAATCGCCGATCGCGCCTCGATAGCAAGCGGCGAATCAGGCGC
>JAITEA010000217.1 GCA_031282285.1 Helicobacteraceae bacterium | reverse complement strand
TCCTGAGCGCCCGCTTTGCCTTTAAGCAGCGAGGGGCGTTTAGCCCGCAAAATCCATTTAAGCCCGCTTGCCGCGCTCTCAAAACGAGCCAGCGCCAGCGCGATCGCCTTCTCGTCGCGCACGACGCCGTTTTTATCGCGTTTAATCCCTTTCCCAACCTCGAATTGCGGCTTAAACAGCGCGATAATTTTATCCTTGGCGAGATCGTCTATAGCGGTCATAATTTTCTCCAGCGAGATAAACGAGGCGTCGCATACGACAAGATCAAACGGCGGCGCTTTGAAACCGCGAATATCGGTTTTTTCCTCCGATCGCACCCGCGGATCGGATCGCAAGATCGGGCTGAGCTGATTTGCGCCCGTATCGATCGCGGTTACGCTTTTTGCGCCCTTTCGCAGCAGAACCTGCGTCCAGCCGCCCGCGCTCGCGCCGATATCGAGGCAGTTCAGACCGTTTATCTCTATGTCCGCTTGGATTTCATCGAGAAAATAGAGCAGTTTATACGCCGATCGGCTGACGAAACGATCGGCGCCGCTTACCGCGATCGCGTCGCTATCCTCGACGAGAAACGACGGCTTGTCCCGCCGAACGCCGTTTACGCTTACCGCGCCGCTTGCTATCATTTCGGCGGCTTTGTTGCGGCTGATATTTTCCAAGCGGCTTAAAGCCAGATCAAGGCGAGAGGGCATCGTCCCGCTTTTTGATCATCTTGCCGCCGCAACTTTCTATGCCTTTTGCTAGGTTAAGGGCGCGTTTGTAGCCAAGTTCGCGCATAACCTGCGCGTTCATAGCGCTTCTCGCGCCGTTGGAGCAGTAGAGGATATACGCGCGCTCTTTGTCTTTCAGCTTTTTGACCTTCGGGTAAAAGCCGTTCGTATGCAAAACCAGATCGTCGCCGTCGATCCAATGATGCAGATGTTCGTACTTCTCCCGCGTGTCGATCAGCGTAAAGTCGATCTCGCCCGCCGCCCGCGCCGCCAAAAGCGCCTCGAGTTCGCTCGCGTCGATCGAGCGGCGATTTAGCAGCGCCTCCAGCGCTTCAAGTTCGATCGCGCCCATAACCGCGCTCAATTAAACCAGCTTTTGACCCGATCGGCTATCTCGTCGAAAAAGCCTTTATGCGCCACGCTCTCCTGCCCGAAACTCTCGTGGAGTTTGGTCAGCAACGCCTCCTGCTCTTCGGTAAGCCGTTTGGGATAGACGAGTTTCACCTGTACGATCATATCGCCGATCCTGCCTCCCGTAGCCGATCTGATCCCCTCTCCGCGAAGGACGATCTGCGCTTTGTCCCGCGTTCCTCTTTCGATCTCGAGGGTTTTCGCGCCGCGAAGCGTAGCCACCTCGATCGATCCGCCAAGCGCCGCCAGCGTGAAAAATACGGGCGCTTCGACATAGACGTGGTTTTCCCGCCTGACAAATACGGGATCGTCCAGCACGGACAACACCACATAGAGATCGCCGCGCGCCTTGCCCTTCCCCATATTGCCGCGCCCGCCCGCTCTGAGCCGCTGCCCGCTATCCACGCCTTCGGGGATCGTCAGCTCTATGCTGTCGTCGATCGCGATCGCGCCTTTGCCTTTGCACTCTTTGCACGCCGTTTCGAGAATGGCGCCCGCGCCTTCGCATTTTGGGCAGGTTTGCGAAAAGGTCATAAAGCCTTGGCGCTGATAGATCTGCCCGCGCCCGCCGCAGTAGTCGCAGGTTTTTCGCTTGCCGCCCGCGCCGCCGCACGCTTCGCACGGCTTTAGATAGCGGTATTTGAGCGTCTTTTTGCAGCCAAAGACCGCCTCCATAAACGAGAGTTGAAGCTCGACGGCGATATCCAGCGCCTCTTGCCGCCGTCTGCTAGATTGCCCGCGCCCGCCGCCAAAGAAGGAGTCGAATATATCGGCGAAATTGAACATATCGCCAAAATCCGCGCCGCCGCCCGCTCCCGCGTTTAAACCCGCCTTGCCGTAGCGATCGTAAAGCGCGCGTTTGTTCTCGTCGCTTAAAACCTGATAGGCTTCGTTGATCTGCTTAAACTTGGCTTCGGCTTCGGGGTTGTTTCTGTTTTTATCTGGGTGATATTTGATCGCCGCTTTGCGAAACGCCCGCTTGATCTCTTCGGCGGTGGCGTTTCTGTCAATCTCCAATACGGCATAATAATCGAAGTCGTCCATATACGCTTGAGCCTTATTAGGATTTAAGGGGCGAAATTGTAGCGAATTTGATAGGCTTTCACAATGCGTTTTTGTCTCGATAGTTTCCAAAATCTCGTAGAAGCCCTGACGCGCCTGCCCGCGATCGGCAAAAAAAGCGCCAGAAACATCGCCTTTGAGCTGGTACTGCGCGATCGCGGCGCCGCGCTGAAACTCGCCCACGCGATCGAAAAGGCGGTTTCCACCGTCAGAATCTGCGTCTGCTGCGGCGCGCTAAGCGAAAACGAGCTGTGCGGCGTCTGCGCCAACGAGGAGCGCGATCAGAGCAAAATCTGCGTCGTGCTGAGCGCGAAGGATATTTTCACGCTCGAGGAGAGCGGGCTGTGGGGCGGGCTGTATTTCGTCTATGAGAGCGAGGAAAGCTTTGTCGCGCTTGAAACGATGATCAAGGCGCGCAAGGCGCAGGAGGTGGTTTTCGCCTTTGCGCCGAGCGTTCAGAACGACGCGCTGATCTATCTGATAGAGGAGCGCCTTTCGCCGTACGGCTTGATCTTTTCCAAGATCGCGCAGGGCGTGCCTACGGGCGTTAGCCTTGAAAATGTCGATATGGTTTCGCTCGCCAGAGCGCTGGAAGGGCGCGTCAAGATATGAGTTTAAGGTTGACGCAACTACAATACCCGTTGGCAACCGCATTTTACCGCGCTACGCTATCAAATTCCAGAGAGTAGATATGAGCGAAAACACAGAACATTACGAGCGTTCCCCACACAGAAAACCCCGCGTTCACGCGCCCGTCGAGGGCTTGACGATCGAGCAGCTACAGCTTAAAAGCATCGACTCGCTTATCGCGCTAGCGGCTGAAGCGGGCATAGAAAACCCCAACGATTTCAAGCGTCAGGACTTGATGTTTGAGATTTTGAAAACTCAGGTAACTCAGGGCGGCTACATACTTCTCAGCGGTATGCTGGAGGTGATGACAGACGGCTACGGCTTTTTGCGGTCGATCGACGGCAATTTTTCCAACACCGAACACGACGCCTATGTCAGCAACACGCAGATTCGCCGTTTCGGGCTTCGCACGGGCGACATAGTTACGGGTCAGGTGCGCGCGCCCAAAGATCAGGAGCGCTACTCGGCGCTGCTCAAGATAGAGGCGATCAACTATCTGCCGCCCGAAGAGGCGAAACGCCGCCCGCTGTTTGACAACCTCACGCCGCTTTTCCCCAACGAGCGGATTCGTATGGAGTACGATCCGCTTAAACTCACCGGACGCATTATCGATCTGTTCGATCCTATCGGCAAAGGTCAGCGCGGGTTGATCGTCGCGCCGCCAAGAAGCGGCAAAACCGAACTGCTCAAAGAGCTGGCGCACGGCGTCGCGCAAAATCACCCCGAGGTGGCGCTGATCGTGCTGCTGGTGGACGAGCGACCCGAAGAGGTTACGGATATGGAGCGCAGCGTCAAGGGCAATGTATATAGCTCCACCTTCGATATGCCCGCGCAAAATCATGTGCGCGTCGCCGAGCTTGTGATAGAGCAGGCAAAACGGCTTACCGAAAAGGGCAAGGATGTAGTAATTCTGCTCGACTCGATTACCCGTCTGGCGCGCGCGTACAACACCGTTACGCCCAGCAGCGGCAAGGTGCTGACCGGCGGCGTGGACGCAAACGCGTTGCATAAGCCCAAGCGGTTTTTCGGCGCGGCGCGCAATATCGAAAACGGCGGCAGCCTGACGATTATGGCTACTGCGCTGATCGACACGGGCAGCCGAATGGACGAGGTGATCTTTGAGGAGTTCAAAGGCACGGGTAATATGGAGATTATCCTTAGCCGCGATATCGCCGATCGACGCATCTATCCCGCAATCGACGTGGTGAAATCCGGCACGCGCAAAGAGGAGCTGCTCCAAGAGCCGGCTAAACTGCAAAAGGTCTGGGCGTTGCGCGCGGCGATGAGCCAGATGAAAAACGAGATCGAGGCGCTGAAGTTCGTCTATTCCAAACTGAACACGACCAAAGACAACGAAGAGTTTCTGGCAAAGATGAACGAGTGTAATTAGCCGCTCC
>JAITEA010000148.1 GCA_031282285.1 Helicobacteraceae bacterium | reverse complement strand
GGCGCTGGGGCGGCGCTTGCGGAGATTATTACGGAGGCAATACGCCTAAATGAAAGCGGCGCCGCAAGCGCGGCGGAAGCGGTAGCGCATACGGCGTTATGGATGGGAATATGCGCGCTGGGTATATCGATAGGTCTGCTGATAGCGCAGAATGTGTATCTTAAAAGAGCGCCAAACGCGTCGGCAGTTCTTAAAGCTATCGCCATCGGCTTGGCGGGCGGCGCTATTGCTGGCGCCGTGGCGCAAGGCTTATACGGCAGTTTTGTCGGCGCCCTTAGCTTTGGCGCGGCGCGTATCTTTCAAGCGCTCTGCTGGGGTCTGGCGGGGCTTGGCGTGGGTTTTGGCGTTTCGCTATTTGTGCCGAACTATCCAGCCAGACGCTCAATTTTGGCGGGCTTTATAGGCGGCTCGATCGGCGGCGCGGCGTTTGTGCTGCTTGGTTTATTCGGCATTCCCGAAGCGGCGGCGCGGGTTATTGGTTTGGCGATTTTGGGCGCGGCGATCGGACTAACCATATCCGCCGTAGAAGAGGCGCTACGCGAGGCGTGGCTAACGATTGTCTGGGGCAAAAACGAAACATCGTCCGTCTCGCTTGGACAAAGACCCGTGGCGCTGGGTAGCGCGAGCGAAGCCGATGTGCATCTGCCGCGAAGCAAGTTTCCTCCCATAACCGCGATCTTAACCGTAGAAAACGGCAAAGTTATGCTAGACAACAAGCTAAACAATCAAAAAATAGCGCTCCCGAACGGCAGCAAAATCAATATAGGAAAAATCACAATCATCATTAATACGCGCAAGCGCGTAGCCGACAGACCGCCAAATATACAAAGAGGATAAATGGTCGCAATATTTATAGCGCTCGTATGCCGCGTAGGAATGCGGGAATCCAAAGAAGGATAAACCCCCTTTATCCCCCTCTTGTAGGGGAGAAGCAGGGCGGGAGGGCGGCGCTAGAGGATTTTGACGCCGCCGATACTGAGAAGCCGCTCTGTGGCAAGCTCGCGCAGAGGCTCGTTTTCGCTTAGCGCGTAGAAGGCTTTTTTCTCCTCTTTATCAATAAGCAGTTTGGCTACCCGCAGCTTTTCGCTCGAACGCAAAAAACCGATCTCTAGCGTCCTGCCGCGCATATCGTCGGCTTGAATGGCTAGAAAATCCAGCGCTATTTTCACGGGGTCAAAAAACGATAACGAACTCATATAATCTCCTTTTATCGGCGCAAAAGCTAAGCAAAAAGCTCGCCAAAACGCCGCGATTTGATCCGATCGTAATATCGGCAAAAACGCGGCTAAAGAGCGCGATTTTACCCACTTTTTACTTGCGCCCTCCAGAGCCCTATACATTGCGCTTTTAGTATTTTACTCGCAACCCAAACAAAGGAGATTAGATGACAAGGTTGTTGAGAGTACCGGCGGCGATCGCGCTGACGGCTATGGCGTTTTCGGATATTCAGGCGGCGTCGTTCGACCCTTCCAAGAGCGTGAGCGTCGTCTCGCGCGAAAGCGGATCGGGCACCAGAGGCGCGTTTATCGAGCTTTTCGGCGTGGAGGAGAGAACCGCCGACGGCAAGCGCAAAGACACGACCACCAAAGAGGCGATTATCGCCAAGCAGACCGACGTGATGATGACCAATATCGCCGCGGATCGCTACGCCATAGGCTACATCTCGCTCGGATCGCTGAACAAGACGATCAAGCCCGTCAAAATCAACGGCGTTACGCCCTCCACCGACAATATCAAAAACGGCTCGTACAAGATAGCGCGCCCGTTTAATATCGCGGTCAGGGGCGAAGTTTCGCCGCTGGCGCAGAGCTTCATCAACTTTATCCTCTCCAAAGAGGGGCAAGCCGTAGTAGCCAAAAACTACATCGCCGTGGACGATAACGCCAAACCCTACAACAAGGCGACGCCCGCGGGCAAGATCGTCGTGGCGGGCTCCTCTTCGGTTACGCCCGTGATGGAGAAGTTGCGCGAGGCGTATCTGAGCGTCAATACCAAGGCGAAAATCGAGATTCAGCAAAGCGACTCGTCGGCGGGCGTAACCGGCGCGATCGAGGGCACCTGCGATATCGGTATGGCAAGCCGCGAGCTCAAAGAGAGCGAGCTGCAAAAGCTGAAGGCGACGCAGATCGCGCTTGACGGCGTGGTGGTGATCGTCAATAAGGACAATCCGCTGGAAAATCTGACCAAAGATCAGGTTAAAGCGATCTTCTCCGGCGCGACGACCAAGTGGAGCGAAGCGCTCAAATGAGCGTAGCCAAAGAAAAACTCGCAAGCGCCCTCTTTTTCGCCTCGGCGCTTGCCTCCGTACTGGCGGTGCTGTTGATCTGCTTCTTTTTGTTTATCAACGGCATTCCCGCCATAGCCGAGATAGGTTTTACCAACTTTATCTTCGGCGAGGAGTGGTCGCCCACCGACGAGCCGCCGCTCTTTGGCGTGTTTCCGATGATAATCGGCAGCATATATATCACCGCCGGAGCGATCGTTATCGGCGTTCCGATCGGGACGCTGACGGCGGTTTTTCTAGCCAGAATCTGCCCGCGCAAGCCCTATAAGATCATCAAACCCGTCGTGCGGCTGCTTGCTGGCATACCTTCCGTCGTTTACGGCTTTTTCGCGATGATAACGCTGATCCCCATAACCGGCGCCAGCATACTATCGGCGAGCATTCTGCTGGGCGTGATGATACTGCCGACGGTTATAGAGATCTCCGAAAGCGCCGTGCGCGCCGTTCCCGACAGCTACTACGAAGGCGCGCTGGCGCTGGGCGCGGGACGCTACCGCGCCATATTTTTCGTGTTGCTGCCCGCGGCGAAATCGGGCGTGCTTGCCGCCGTGGCGCTAGGCGTCGGGCGGGCGATCGGCGAGACGATGGCGGTGATTATGGTCGCGGGCAATCAGGCGCGAACGCCCGATTCGATATTTGAAGGCGTCCGCACGCTGACCGCCAATATCGTGATCGAGATGGGATACGCCGCCGATCTGCACCGAGAGGCGCTGATCGCCACGGGGGTGGTTTTGTTTGTCTTTATCCTGATAATTAACCTTAGCTTTTCGGCGCTTGCCAACAGGAGTTTCAGATGATACGAGGCAAGATTTTTGAGCGCGTTACCGCGTTTGTCGTGTGGAGCGCCGCCGCGGTTACGATCGCGGCGTTGCTGTTTATCGTGGGTTTTATCCTGTTCAAGGGCGTTCCGCATATCAAGCCCTCCATATTCGAGCTTGAATACACGAGCGTAAACGCCTCGCTCGCGCCCGCGATGATCTCTACGGCGATTATGACGGCGCTGGCGCTGTTTATCGCCGTTCCGCTGGGCGTGGGCGCGGCGATCTACCTCGCCGAATACGCCAAGCGGGAGAGTATAGCCGCGAGGATCGCCAGAACGACCGCGGAGACGCTTTCTGGCATACCCTCGATCATTCACGGATTGTTCGGTATGCTCTTTTTCGTCGTCTTTCTGGGCTGGGGATTTTCGCTGCTCTCCGGCGCTTTCACGCTGGCGATTATGATATTGCCGCTGATTATGCGATCGGGCGAAGAGGCTTTGCGCGCCGTCCCCGAAACCTACCGCGAGGGCGCGTTCGGGCTTGGCGCGGGCAAACTGCGTATGGTAACTAAGATCGCGCTGCCCTCGGCGATGGGCGGCATATTCGCCGGAATCACGCTGGCGATCGGGCGGATCGTGGGCGAAACGGCGGCGCTGATCTACACCGCCGGCACGGTGGCGCAGATACCCGCAAGCCCTATGGAGTCGGCGCGGACGCTTTCGGTACATATGTACGCGCTCTCGAGCGAGGGGCTGCATATCGACGAGGGCTACGCCACGGCGGCGGTACTGCTGGTAATCGTGATCGTCATTAACGCGCTCTCGGCGTATATAGCCAAAAAGGCGGGGAGCGATATATGAACAACTGCTTTGAGATTAACGGGCTGAATCTTTATTACGGCGATTTTCACGCGCTGAAAAATATCGATATGCAGATACCCAAAAACGAGATTTCGGCTTTTATAGGACCCTCTGGCTGCGGCAAATCTACGCTGCTTAGAACGCTTAACCGTATGAACGATCTCATCGACGGCTGCGCGATAACCGGCGAAACAAAACTGGACGGCGAAAACATATATCAAGTCGATGTGAATACGCTTCGCAAGCGCGTGGGTATGGTGTTTCAAAAGCCCAACCCGTTTCCTATGAGCGTTTACGACAATATCGCCTTCGGGGCGCGCACGCACGGCGTTCGATCGCGGCGCGATCTCGACGAGATCGTGGAAAAGTCGCTAAGAAACGCCGCGATGTGGGACGAGGCGAAAGATCGCCTCAAAAAGCCCGCGCTAGGGCTTTCGGGCGGTCAGCAGCAACGCCTTTGCATAGCGCGGGCGTTAGCCGTGGCGCCCGAAGCGCTGCTGCTGGACGAGCCGACGAGCGCGCTTGATCCGATCTCGACGGGCAAGATCGAGGATCTGCTATTGCAGCTTAGCGAGCAATACACGATCGTGATCGTTACGCACAATATGCAGCAGGCGGCGCGCATAAGCGATCAGACGGCGTTTTTCCTGCTGGGCGAGGTGATCGAGCGCGACAAAACCGAAACGATCTTCGCTATGCCCAAAGAGAAACGCACGGAGGACTATATTACGGGGAGGTTTGGATGATGCGCAGAAACTTAGACGAACAACTGTCGCGGCTGGATAGCAATATGATCGAGATGGGCGCGCTTATCGTGCGCGCCATCACGAGGGCGACAAAGGCGCTGCAAACGCGCGATCTAAGCGCCGCCGCGGGCGTGATCGAGGGCGACGATCTTATCGACGACAAGGAGCGCGAGATCGAGAGCCTCTGCCTGAAGCTGCTCCTAAGACAACAGCCCGTGGCGGGCGATCTGAGGCAGGTTTCGTCCGCGCTTAAGATGATCACCGATATGGAGCGCATAGCCGATCAAGCCGCCGACATCTCCGAGCTGTGCGGCTACCTCACCGATCGCGAGAACTGCAAGAATATGGCGCATATACTTCAGATGGCAGAGCATACGATCCAGATGGTAACCGACAGCGTAAAGGCGTATGTGGATAAGGATATCGAGCTGGCGCGGGCGGTGATCGATCGCGACGATATGGTCGATAGTCTATACTTAGTCGCCAAAAAGGACACGATCGAGCTTGCGCGCAAAGACCCGCTCTGCGGGGAAGAGGCGATAGACGCGCTTCAGATCGCCAAATATTACGAGCGGATCGGGGATCACGCCGTGAATATAGCCGAATGGGTTATATTTTCAATTGCGGGAACGCACAAAAACAGACGGGTTTTGTAAGGTATGAACAAAAAGGCGCAGAGCGTTTTTATGGTGGAGGACGACGACAATATCCGCGAAATGACGCTTTACGCGCTGAACTCGTCGGGCTTCAAAGGCGAGGGCTTCGCCGACGCGCAGACGCTGCGGGAGGCGCTGAACGCGCAAACGCCTTCATTGATCTTGCTGGATATTATGCTGCCAAAAGAGGACGGCATATCGATCCTCAAACGCCTGAGGCAGTCGGAGAAAACCAAAGCGATCCCCGTCATTATGCTCACCGCCAAAAGCTCGGAGATAGACAGGATCAAAGGGCTTGATCTGGGCGCGGACGACTATATCTCCAAACCATTCTCCGTGCTGGAAGCCATAGCGCGGATCAAAGCCGTTTTGCGCAGGTGCGGAGGCGACGCGGAGAGTAACGAGCTGAAGGCGGGCGCGATCTCGCTGCATAAAGATCGCCGCGTCGTGTTCGCGCGCCAGAAGGAGATCGCGCTGACCTTCAAAGAGTTTGAATTGCTCAAGTATATGATGAGCGCCAAAGGTGTGGCGCTGACGCGCGATATGTTGCTGGAACAGGTTTGGGGGTTTGACTATCTCGGCGAAAGCCGCACGGTGGATATGCATATCAAATCGCTGCGCCAGAAGCTGGGCGAAGCGGGCGATCAGATAAAAACCGTGCGCAATGTGGGTTATAAGATCAAAGATTGATTGTTGAGAAAACAGATATATCTCTATATGACGGCGCTGGTCGCCGTTTCGCTGACGCTAAGCGCCGCGGCGCTTTCGTTCGCGTTTTATAAACGCTTCGCCTCGGAGGCGCAAAAGACGCTCAAAACGCTGATCGCGCCGTTTGCCGCCGAAAGCTCCCAAACGGCTATAGCCAAACTCGGCGCCTTTAACCGCGATTTAGCCCGCATCAGCGTGATAGACGGCGGCGGCGGCGTGATATACGACGGCGAAATAGATATCGCTGCGCTGGCAAATCACGCCGATCGCGAGGAGTTTATCGCCGCGATCCGATACGGCGAAGGCGAATCCAAACGCTTTTCCGACACGCTCAAAAAGGAGACATACTACTACGCGATCAAGCTAAGCGACGGCGCGATCCTGCGCGCGGCGATAACGACCGACAGCGTGTTTGGCTCGTTCGCGCTCGCGCTGCCGGCGATAATCGGCGTGCTAGCGGCGGCGATCGCTTTGGCGTTTATTATGGCGCTCAGGCTGACGCAAAAGATCGTCGATCCGATCAACGCCGTGGATATAAACGCCAAGTTCGCCGCGCCGTACAAGGAGCTTAGCGCCTTTGCCGACACGATCGCCGCTCAGCGCGAGCGGATCGAGCGGGAGCTAGCCGAAAAGACCAAGCTGATGGACCTTAGGCGCGAGTTTTCCGCCAATGTCTCGCACGAGCTGAAAACGCCGCTGACTAGCATATACGGCTACGCGGAGATGCTCTGCGGCGGTATGGTGAGGAAGGGCGACAAGCTGGAGTTTTACGCCAAGATCAAAGACGAGGCGGCGCGGCTGATCGCGCTGATCGAGGATATTATTATGATCTCCGAGCTTGACGAGGGCAAACGCGGAGAGGCGTTCGAGAGCGTCGATCTTAAGGAGATCGCGCTGGAGACGATCGAGGCGCTCTCGTTCAAGGCGAAGGAAAACGGCGTTACGGCGAGCGCGGAGGGCGAGGGGGTTATCCGCGCCAGCCGATCGATGATGTTCGAGGCGTTTTACAATCTGCTCGACAACGCGATCAAATACAACCGGCGCGGCGGAAAGGTCAAGATCGCTTTAACGCGGATCGATAAGCGCGTTTTGGTCTGCGTTTCCGACGACGGCATAGGGATCGCGCAGGAGGAACAGAGCAGGATTTTCGAGCGCTTCTACCGCGTGGATCGATCGCGGTCAAAAAAGACGGGCGGCACGGGGCTGGGGCTTGCCATCGTTAAACATATCGCGCTGTTTCACGGCGGATCGATCGAGGTTAAAAGCAAAGAGGGCGAAGGAACTTCTATCTCGCTCTTTTTCAACGCCCCCTAACAACGACTTACAAGCCCCCCATTTCCCTCGCTTAATCTTGCAAACAATCCATAACAACCTAACAACGACTTACAACCGCCCGCCCGCCCCATTTCCCTGAGCAGCCGTTTGATATTAAGGCGGCTTGCTCGGCTCGCTTTACGGCTTCGTCTGCCTTCCCATTTTCTTGAGCAGCCGTTTGATATTGAGCCGTTAATAAGCCCTAATCGTAAATCATAAGCGATCCCTTCATTTTCCTCTTTGCAACCCCCCCCTTCGCCTTTTACAAAACTCTCTCCCGCCCCTTCCCTTCCCTGCGCGAGCGTCGCTCCCTCTCCGCTTCACCTCCCGACAATGGGGTGTCCGCCATTCCCTTCCCCCCCCCCCCTGACAAGGGGGGTTAGGGGGGTTTCCCCCGTCATTCCCGCGAAAGCGGGAATCCATCTTGAAAACTTACGAACCACGATCTGTCCCATTATTCCGCGTCCTTAGAAGCTTTGTTGGTAATTATTAAGTTTTTGGATTAGTTGAAAGTTGACAGAATTGAGAAAGAATTGAAACGCCAAAGCGTTTTACGAAAAAAGAGGCTTTGTTGGCTCTTTTTTACATTTTAGAATACGCCAAAGAAATCTTTAAGGTTAGAACGATATAATTTCACCAGCTTTTGTTCTTTAACGGCGAATATCGACGACTACAGCGTTCGTTAAGCGTCTCAAGGCATCAAAAAGCGTTAAACCCATAAGGGTTACACTTAGACCCGATTTTAAGGGGATTGAGACCATTTTTTTCCTTATGGGATAACAAGTGGTGCGGTTACACTTAGACCCGATTTTAAGGGGATTGAGACTCTGATTGAATGGCGTTCCTGACCAGATAATCTGTTACACTTAGACCCGATTTTTAGGGGATTGAGACCATAAGCCACATAGCCCATGCTACTTGCATGGTCGAGTTACACTTAGACCCGATTTTAGGAGTATTGGGGCGCGCTATTGTGTGGGCGAATCTTTCCCTTATGCGAGCGCCGCTTTGCCTTCTCTCGCCGATAGGGCAAAGGGTTGCGTTGT
>JAITEA010000118.1 GCA_031282285.1 Helicobacteraceae bacterium | reverse complement strand
CGTACCATTTGATAGCGTTAGGATAGTCTTTTAATATATCGTCGTAGAGTTTGCCTAAAGCGTAAGCGGCGCTTTTATTGTTTATCTTATGCGCGATCTCGTACCATTTGATAGCGTTAGGATAGTCTTTTAATATATCGTCGTAAAGCAGTCCTAAAGCGTAAGCGGCTTTATCGTCTTTGTTTGCATTATGCGCGATCTCGTACCATTTGATAGCGGTTGGATAGTCTTTGAATATATCGTCGTAGAGTTTGCCTAAAGCGTAAGCGGCGCTTTTATTGTTTATCTTATGCGCGATCTCGTACCATTTGATAGCGTTTGGGTAATCTTTTAATATATCGTCGTATAGTTTGCCTAAAGCGTAAGCGGCGTCTTTGTTTTTGATTTTATTGTGGGCGATCTCGTACCATTTGATGGCTTTGGGATAGTCTTTTCGTATATCCTCGTATAGTATCCCCAGATCATAAGCCGCCTCGTAATCTCCCATCTTATGGGCGATCTCGTACCATTTTATGGCGTTAGGGTAATCATGGTAAATCTCGTCGTAGATATAGCCCACTCCCCTTGCGGCTTGCTTATCGCCTAGCTCGTATCCCTTCTTGAACCAGTGGAAGGCTTTGCTATTGTCGCCCTCTCTTATATAATGTTCTCCAAGCGCATACGCCGCTTCCCCGTCCGTTTTAGCCCTTCGTTCCAGATCCTCTATCTGAGGGCTGAGAGCGTAAAGCGAAGGGGATAAAGCAACCAGCGCGGCTACAAGGCATAAGGTTTTAGCAAGATAACCGACCATTGGCTCTTTCCTTTGGGTTGGCGGTTTGAAAGCGTAGCGCGATTATCGCATATCTTTTGCGTTGGTTGGCGGGTTAATTGCGCCTTTTTATAGACAGCGCCGCGAAAAACGAAAATAACGCGATCGCGATCAAAGCCGCCAGCAGGGTATTTCTATCCGCGTCGAAAAAATCTTTGTCCAGCGAAACGCCGTATGTCCAATCGGGCGACCCCGCGACGGGCGAAAAGAACAAAATCCGATCGCGATCGCGTTCGTCTTTGTAAAAAACGCGCCCGCTTGTATTCGCGCTAATAATAAGATCGCGCCGATCGCCAAGCCCCGCGAAGCCGCGATCGGGGCTGTTTCGCGCGATGAGCTTGCGCTCCGCCGTTTCGTCTTCGTAAACAAACAGCCGCCCCGCGTTGCCTATCAGCACGCTTTTTGCGTCGCCGTCCAATGCGCTTAGACGCGTTTTGTCGGTCAGCTTTTTCACATTCGCCGAGGCAAAGACCAGCGCTTTGGTAGCGTTGGCGTCGTCTTTGATCGCGTGGACAAACGCGACGATAAGATTGCCCGTGCTTCGCGCCTCAAACGGATTGGTAACGATAAAATCCGCGCTTTTATCCACCATAGCCGCGCGAAAATAGGCGCGATCGGAGAGGTCGAAAATCTCGCCCGTGTTGTAGTAGCCCACGCCGTCTTTATTGATATAAATAAGTTTTTCAACCTCGTCGGGCATAGCAACGCCAAGCTCGTTTAATCGTTTGGAGATTTCCTCGATCGAACCGTTTTTGAAAACGGGAAGCTCCGAAAGCGTTTTTACCATTTGACTGCTGTCGCGCAACCACTGCGAGAACTCGCCAGCCGCCGCATCGACGACGATCGACATTAGCCGCATCTCTTTTTGCTCGGCGTAATGGACGACAAGCGAGATCCCCGCCAGCGCCGAAGCCGCCAAAAGCGGCGTCAAAACAATCCGTTTAAGTCTCTGAATAACCCTCTCCATATTGCAAACGCCAATTACTATCGGCGAGATTATAAAGTTTAACGCTTAAGTTTGAAACGCCGAGTAGTTCTGCCTGATGCCTTCGTAGAGGACGATCGACGCCGCGTTGGCAAGATTTAGGCTGCGAAAATCGGGCTTCATCGGAATGGTCAAGGCTCTGGAGCTATGGGCGCGCCAAAGCGCTTCGGGCAGCCCCGCGTCCTCGCTTCCAAACCAGAGCCGATCGCCCGCTTTGAACGGCGCGTCGAAATAGGGGCGATTGGTTTTGGTAGTAAAAAAGTAGTCGCGATCGCCGATAGGATTTCGCGCCAAAAACGCATCCAAGCTATCCCACAGGCAAAAATCAAGATAGCGCCAATAGTCCAATCCCGCCCGCCGCAGCCTTTTGTCCGAAAAGTCGATCGGCGTGGGCGCGACGACGCTTAAGCTCGCGCCGGCGCAGACGCAGAGGCGTCCGATCGCGCCGACATTTTGCGGGATTTTCGGGGAAAGCAGGACGATTTCAAACATTATTTATTTCCAGCTATTATTTGAGCTAATTTTATCAAGGGGAGTTTATGGAAAGTCTATTTGAAGATTTTGAGTTTGTCGTATCGAAGCTGGACGATCCGGAGGGCAAAGCGCGCGCCGCGCTACTGCGCAAGAAGCTGGAACTGCTGAAATCCAGCGCGGGGCTTAAAAAGATCGTGGGCAAGGCGCGGCTGGACAAGGCGATCAAGGCGGTCGAGTACGCCAAAGAGCTTGAGCGGTTGCAGGTGGAGTTGATCAAAATGCAAAATTGGGTCGCCGAAACCAAACAGCGCGTGGCGATACTGTTCGAGGGGCGCGACGCGGCGGGCAAAGGCGGCGCGATCAAGCGGTTTATCGAGGCGCTGAACCCGCGCAAATACCGCGTCGTGGCGCTGCCAAAGCCTACGGAGATCGAGCTTGGGCAGTTCTACTTTCAGCGCTATATGGCGCAGTTGCCAAACCCGGGCGAGATTGTGTTTTTTGACCGCAGTTGGTATAACCGCGCCGTGGTGGAGCCGGTTTTTGGCTTTTGCACCAAAGATCAATACGAGCGGTTTATGCACGAGGCGCCAGAGATCGAGCAGTCGCTGATCAACGACGGGATTATCCTGATCAAGTTCTGGTTCAGCGTGTCCAAAGAGACGCAACTGGAGCGGTTCACATCCCGCGAGCACAACCCGCTGAAGCAGTGGAAGCTAAGCCCCGTCGATAAGCAGGCGCAGAAAAAATGGGACGAATCCACTTTTTACAAAGAGCAGATGTTCAGCAGGACGCACACGCGCTTCAGCCCGTGGATCATCGTCAATAGTAACGACAAAGCGGCGGCGCGGCTGGAGTCGATCCGATATGTGCTGTCGATTGTCGATTACGACGGCAAGGAGAAAACCAAAAACTCGCTCAGCCCCGATCCCGCGGTCGTAAGCCGCTATCACCGATCGGAAAAGATCGACGATTAACAAAGCGCCACAAATGCGCCTCGGAGAGACAATGTATCGCTGGGCAAACGATCTGTTCCCAATCTGCCGTAGTATAACGGGCAAAGGCGCGGAAGAAACCTTGCGATACATACAGACAATCCTGCCCGAAATGGAGATTCGCAAAGTTCCTACGGGGACAAAAGCGTTTGACTGGATTGTGCCTCAAGAGTGGGAGATAAACGACGCGTACATAGCCGACGAGCGCGGCGATAGAATAGTCGATTTCAAAAAACTCAACCTGCATGTAATGGGCTATTCGACGGCGGTTGACGAAACGCTCTCTTTTGAAGAGCTGGATTCGCATCTTTACTCGCTCAAAGATCTTCCGAACGCCGTTGCGTATGTTACCTCTTATTACGAAAGACGATGGGGATTTTGCATCGCGCACAGCCAAAGAGAGGAGCTTAGAAAAGAGCCGCATAAAAAGTATCGCGTCAAGATAGACTCTCGGCATTTTGACGGACATTTGACATATGGGGAGTGCGTACTTAAGGGCGAAAGCGAAAAAGAGATTTTACTTTCTACTTATATTTGCCACCCTTCTATGGCAAATAACGAGTTATCTGGTCCCGTTGTCGCCGCGGCGCTTGGGCGCTATTTGAAAGAAGCGCCGCGTCGTTACACCTATCGTATAGTATTTGCGCCCGAAACTATAGGATCGATAGTCTATTTGAGCGCCAACTTGAAAACGATGAAAGAGAGGACGATTGCCGGATTTGTACTTACCTGCATAGGCGACGATAGATGTTATTCTTACCTCTCTTCAAGATACGGCAATACGCTGGCGGACAAAATCGCCATCCATACGCTTAAATATATCGCGCCTAATTTTAAGCGATATTCGTTTTTGGATAGAGGCAGCGACGAGCGGCAATATTGCTCTGCTGGCGTTGATCTGCCCGTCTGTTTGATTATGCGCTCAAAGTTTGGCGAATATCCCGAATATCACACCTCGCTTGACAATATGGGGCTGATCTCTCCCGCTGGGCTTGAAGGCGGTTTTAACGCCGTTAAAAGTTGCCTAGATATAGCCGAAGCCAACTATGTTTATACAAATACAGTCCTGTGCGAACCGCAAATGAGCAAGCGAAATCTTTATCCCACTATGAGCGCAAAAGGCAGCGCCGATAAAGTGCGAACGCTTATGAATTTTTTAGCGTATGCGGACGGAACTAACGATCTGATCGACATAGCGGAAATACTAGGAGTATATGCCGGCGATCTGATAGAAATAGCAAATATCCTAACAAAAGCGAGGCTTGTAACCAGAAATGACGACCTTTAGCGACTATATAGCCGCTTTTAGAAGCGCGCCGAAACCTCCGAGCGATTATACAGCGTGCCGCGTAGCCGTTTTAAGCTGCGGTACAATAACCAAGCTTGATCAGATATTAAGCGTTACGCTTTGGGAAAATAAAATTAACGCCGAAATATATCTTTCGCCTTATATGGGACATCTGTCCGATATCGCCGACGCCGGCGGAGCGCTTTATCGGTTTAATCCCGAAATCATTTTTATACATACCGACATTCTAGATTTAATAGGCGATAGACTATTAAACCCCTACGCAAGCGATATAGCGGCGGATATAAACGGCGGTTTTGAAAAAATAAAAGCGCTTTTACTTTTTTTGGCTTCTAAAGTAAGCGCGACTATTGTCTTTTCAAACTACGCAATCCCCGTTTACTCTCCGCTTGGAATAAACGAAAAGATATATTTCAGAGCGTTGCGCCGCGTAAATGAAGATCTGCTATATTTATCCGAAGCTAATCCAAAAATTAAGATTTTTGATTTTGAAGCTTTTACCTCTTTAATAGGTAAAAAAAATATCGTAGATCTGAAACTATATTACGAAGGAGATTTTCGCGTTCGCCCCAATCTTTTTCCAGCGCTTGCCAGCGAGTACGCCAAATATATACTTCTAAAGCTTGGCATGGGGAAAAAAGCGATCGTTATCGATCTTGACAACACGATCTGGGGCGGCGTTATCGGCGAAGACGGAATAAATGGCGTAGAACTTTCGCCAAACGGCGCTGGTCGCCCGTGTTACGATTTTCAAAAACAGCTTGCTGCGCTCCGCGCAAGCGGAATTGTATTAGCCATATCAAGCCGCAACAACGAAGCGGATGCGTGGGAAATGTTTGAAAAACATCCGCACATGGTCCTTAAAAAAGAAGATTTTGCCGCATACAGAATCAACTGGAACGACAAAGCGCAATCGATAAAAGAGCTGTCTCAAGAGCTATCGCTTGGCGTAGATAGCATGATTTTTATCGACGACGATCCTACCAACAGAGATCGTGCCCGTAAAGAGTTGCCTTCGCTATTTGTCCCCGATCTGCCGTCGGATCCGCTTTATTATCCCTCTATTGTCGCCTCTTTGCCGCCGTTTGGAACTTTAGATTTTACGGCGGAAGACGCTATGCGAGGCGCTATGTATCAAGCCGAGCGCAAGAGACAAGAATTGGCTGAAACGCTTAATTATGATGATTACATTGCATCCCTACAAATATCAATCAAGATAACGGGCATTACGCAAGAAAATATTATTAGAGCAGCTCAGCTAACGCAAAAAACAAACCAGTTTAATATGACTACAAAACGATACGGCGCAGGAGATATAGAGCAGATGATTAAAAACGGCGCAATTTTATTAGCCGCCTATGTGTCGGATCGCTTTGGAGAAAGCGGGCTGACGGGCGTGGCGATCGCCGTGTCGCAAGATGACTATTGGGAAATTGACTCTTTTCTCCTTTCTTGCCGCGTGATTGGGAAAAAGGCTGAAGAGGCGTTGCTGCGATCGTTGTTCAAACGCATTAAAGACAAGGGCGCGACTATGGTCAAAGCCAAAATTATATTTACTCCGAAAAATTTACCCGCCAGAGATTTTTACCAAAGAATGGGATTTAAGCTTGTTAAAGCCGAAGAAGACTACGAAGAGTACTCCACAAACGATTTTGATGTAAAATGCCCAGAATATATTAAAATTGAGGAGGTTTTATGAGCGATAAAATTAAAGAGATATTTTCAAAGGTTACGGGAACGCCCAAAGAGGCAATCAATAAAGATTTTAAGCGAAACAGCAACGGCTGGGACTCTTTTAATCACCTTATTTTAATTATGGAGCTTTCCGAGGCGACGGAGATTAGCGTTAGCGCTAAAAAAAGCGCAGAAATAGAAAATTACGGCGATCTTGAAAGCGTTTTCAAAGGCAAATAAATGTCAAATGTAAAATATAACGCGCCGCCCAATATCGCTGCTAGCGGCTGTGAATCGCGTTCGCTTTATATTGCAAGCGATAATCGTAAAATTGAAATTTGCGATATAGTCGAAGCTTTGAGTTTCATTAAAAAAGGCGACGCGATCTTTGTTCATTCCGATATAACGCCTTTTGGAAAACTAGCAATAACTGATCGCGCTTGGTTTTTCAACTCGCTTATAGACTCTTTTCTTAAAGTCGTAGGCGAAGACGGCGTTCTGTTAATGCCTGTATTTACCTATAGTTTTTGCAAACAAGAAACTTACGATGTCCAGCGCTCCGCGTCGACCGTTGGAGTTCTGTCTGAAGCCTTTAGACGACAACCAAGCGTATTTCGCAATATGCATCCGATATTTTCTGTCGCTGGGCGAGGCAGATTTATCTAAGATTTTCTAACGTCGGATAACTAAAGCTTTTGCGGCGCTTCCGCCTTTGCTAATCTGGTTAAAAGCGACGCTTGGATTGTTTTGTTTGGAATTGGCTTGAGCGCTTTAACCTTTATCCATTATATCGAACAGAGCAATGGCGTACCGTATCGCTATATGAAAAGATTTGAAGGCGCTATCACCAATTTGGGAATGCGCTTTGACTCTTACGCCGACTATTATATAAGAGATTTAAATAAAAACCCTATGCTGGATACGACGGCGCTTGAAAAAAGGCTAACGAGGGAGGGCGTTTTGCGCGTCTCTAGGCTTGGCGACGGATACATAAAAAGCGTTAGGGCAAGAGAGTTGTACGATATAGGCGTTTTAATGTTAAAAGAAAATATATATTCTTTTGTTAAGTTTGGAGGTTAGGCGTTCTATGTTATGTCCTTTTTGCGGCGGTAAAAGCAAAACGCTTTTCAGCGGTACGCTACCTATATATTTATCGGCTCTCCCCGTCGCGCGATCGGGCGAGAATAAACTTTATCCTTTTAGCGTAGAGCTTTGCCTTAGTTGCGGTCTGGGATTTAACGGTAATCCCGCGCCGCCGAAAACGCTTAACGATATTTACGATAATTATTTATATATCGATCCGTTTCACAATATAGGAAATACTCATTTTAGTCACATTGCCGATATGATTGTCGGGCATTCAGACGCGCGGGACAAAATTGTTGAAATTGGAAGTTCTGTCGGCTTTTTGCTAGACCTGCTTAGAAATCGCGGTTATAATGATTTAACTGGGATTGATCCTTCTCCTCAATCTGACATCGCAATATCTAAAGGATTGAATATTTATAAAAAATATTACGAAGCAAGCGATTTTATAGATACTGTTGATCTGTTTGTGTTAAGGCATATTTTTGAACATTTTCAGGATCCTTTTGTTGTTTTACGCAATATGATTTCACGGCTTAGTAATAATGGTAAAATAATCATTGAAACTCCAAATTTTAGCGGATTTCATCATCAACATCTTTTCTTTTACTCTTACTTATTTTATACAAATCTTGCAAACTCTTATGGACTGAATATAATCGATTATGAAAAATATGAAGATAATATTATAGTTGTATTTGCCAAGCGTTTGAACGCGTCGCAGATCGTAAAAACTGGCGCTATTGAAAGCGTGTATGATTTGGCGCAAAAAGCTAAGTTGCAACAAGACAAATTAAACAAAAATGTTAAATGCGCGCGAAACTTCCTAAAAGAACATAGTGAAATTTATTGGTGGGGAACTGGTTCTTTTTCTGCAATCTTGTTAAGTCAGCTTTCCTACGACGATCTGCGCGATACGCCCATATTTCCGTTAGATAGCGACATAAATAGAAAAGGATTCTTTTTAGCAAATATAGCGCAACCTATATTATATGTTGAAGATATAAAAGGATTAAAACCGAAAGCGCTAGTTATAGGTTCGTCTTTGAAAGATGAAATAAAGCGCGCTATGAAAATCTACGATATAGTTCCTGAAAAAGCGCTTGAATTTGATTAAACCGCTTTACGCAAACCTAAGCGTCGAATGCAGATATTTCTGCGTTTCCCGCAAAAGCGCGCGACTCCAAAAATAACAGTTTGCGCCGAATACGATTGGCGTTAGCGCTTGTATTATGTTTAGTTTTAGAGATGAATTCCTGCTTTACTCCGCGATGAACGCTTTTTGCGGAAGCGAAAGCAAACGGCGGGAATGACGGAAAACGCGGTTTATTGGAGCGGCGGCGTAACGGGGAAAATGGCGGCGTGGCGGGGCTGACGCAAGGACGCGAATATGCGCCGTAAAACGCCCTGCCCTCGTCTACCGATTGCGCTTCTTAACGCTAAACGGCGCCGCCAATATTTTAGCGGCGCGCATATCGTTTGCGCCTCTTTCTAGCCGATCGCCGCGTAAAACTACAGGTCGTTTCCGCAACATTGCGATCGCGACGAAAACAGGTCAAGATCGCGGCTAAACGGCGTAAAAAGCTGGTCGGTCGGCAAGCGCCAAGCTATCGCGAGTTGCGCTAAGTTAAAACGGCTTGATAACCACCAATGTAATAATCGCGATCAAAAACAGCGTCGGAACCTCGTTGAATACGCGAAAAAACACGCCGCTTTTGACGCAGGTATCGTCCGCGAGCCGTTTACGCAAATATCCCGCGTAGAAAAACCAGCCAACCAGCGCGGCGACAAGCGTCAGCTTCGCGTGTAGCCAGCCCGAGCCTTGCAAAATAGCGGGCTGATCG
>JAITEA010000112.1 GCA_031282285.1 Helicobacteraceae bacterium | reverse complement strand
TCTCTCCCCGCGCGCTTAAAGCCGCCCTTTTAGATCGCGTATTGAGCGTCTAGCGCGACGAAGGGGTATCCCCGTTAGCGAGCAAAGCGAAGCGTTAAACAGGGGAATAGTCGCGTTTGCGTGTAATAGAGAGATAAAAGGATTAAAGGCTAAAAGCGCGCGGTTTCTTTATCTTGCTTTCTTTCTTGCTCCAAAACGAGCGAGCGGCGAAGCGGCGCAAAGCGACGCTCGCTTATAGAGATGGATATCCGTCTTCTTGTCCCAATGGCGGCAAAGAAAGCAAGAAAGAAAAAAGGAGAGCGCTGAACATTTGCATCTCGATCAATTTTGGAGCGCGATCTCTCTCGCTATTCCATGTCCTTAGGAGCTTTGTTGGTAATTTTTAAGTTTTTGGATTAGTTGAAAGTTGACAGAATCGAGAAAGAATTGAAATACTAAAGCGTTTTACGAAAAAAGAGGCTTCGTTGGCTATCTTTTACTTTCTGGAATACGCCAAAGAAATCTTTAAGGTTAGAGCGCTATAATTTCGTCAGCTTTTGTTCTTTGACGGCGAATATCGATGGCTAAAGGGTTTGTTGATAGTCTCAAAGTATCAAAAAGCGTTAAACCCGTAAGGGTTACACTTAGACCCGATTTTTAGGGGGTTGAGACATATTCCAATGAGGCACTTGATACGGATAAGGCTGTTTCACGTAGACCCGATTTTAGGGGAGTTGATACGCTAAACCCCCCTCAATCCCCCCTATCGGGGGGCGAAGCGGAGCGTAAGCTACGCTCGCGTAGGGCAAAGCGGCGCTCGCATAGGGCGCGAAAGAACCCCCTGCCCTCCCTTATCAGCGGGGTTCAAATCTTTTAATTTTCTGGATTGGCGCGTTGCGATCGCTAAGAAAAGCGGGGTCTAGGAGCGGCGAGCGGCAGACAATGGCGATCTGCGCGGGCGGACGCGATGGGGGCGCGGGGGCGGCTTTGGCGTTTGCCTACAGCCTAAAAAATAGGCGGTTTTAGCGCAATTAGGTTATATTACCGTCTATTTTTTGCGTAAAGGATTGCGATGATTCTATCCGAGCGAATTTCCCGAATGGAGGAATCGCTGACGCTGGCTATAACTCAAAAAGCCCGCGAACTCAAAGCCGCCGGTCGCGAAACGATCAGCTTTTCGGCGGGCGAACCAGACTTTGACGCACCGCAAGCGGTTAAAGAGGCGGCGATCGCGGCGATCAACGGCGGATTCAACAAATACACCGCCGTATCGGGCATTGACGAGCTAAAAGAGGCGATCGCGAACAAACTAAAAAGAGATAACGGCTTAAATTACTCACCGAAAAATATCGTGATCAGCAGCGGCGCGAAGCACTCGCTGTTTCAGTTGTTCGCCGTTTTGATTAATCGCGGCGACGAGGTAATCATACCCGCCCCCGCGTGGGTAAGCTACCCCGAAATGACGCGCTATCACGGCGGCAAAGCGATACTCGTTCCCACGAAGGCGCAAAACGGCTTCAAAATGACGCCGAGCGAGCTAAAAGCGGCGCTGACGGACAAGACGAAAATCGTCGTGCTTGGATCGCCCTCCAACCCGACGGGGTCGGTTTACAGCCGCGAGGAGATCGCGGCGCTGGGCGAGGTTTTGAAGGGGTCGAAAGCGCTGGTAATCAGCGACGAAATATACGAAAAGTTGATCTATGGCGACAAGTTCGTCTCCGCCGCGGCGGTAAGCGACGATCTTTTCGCCAGAACGATCACCGTTAACGGTCTGTCGAAATCGGCGGCGATGACGGGCTGGCGGCTTGGCTACTTCGCGTCCGTCAGCGGCGAGATCGTCAAAGCGGTAACGACGCTGCAAAGCCAATCCACCACGAACGCCTGTTCCATCGTCCAAAAGGCGGCGATCGCGGCGCTTGACGGGCGATCGGACGACGATATAGAGCGGATGCGCCAGAAGTTTGAAAAGCGGCGCGATCTGGCGCTAGCGGCGCTTGGCAAGATCGACGGACTGAAGCCGATCGTCCCGCAGGGCGCGTTTTACATTTTCGTCTCGCACGAGGCGATCGAGAAGGATTCGATGAGGTTTTGCCTTCGGCTGCTGGAAAACGCCGGCGTGGCGACGGTGCCGGGCGTTGGCTTCGCGCAAGAGGGATATTTCAGAATGAGCTTCGCCACCGACGACGCCAGCATTGAAAAGGGGATCGCCAAGATCGCCTCGTTTGTAAGAGAGTATCGATCATGAAAGGGTTTTTAGCCAACGAAGACAGCACGAGGGAGATCGCCAAAACCGCCATTTTGGTCAGGACGCTGGCGATCAACGTTTTGATAACGGGCGAGCGCGGCGTGGGTAAAACGACGCTTGCCAAGGAGATTTTGCAAAGCGCGGCGGTAGCCGACGGCGAAAACGAGGACGAGGTGGAGCAGATGTTGGAGCGATCGGATTCGCTTATCATAGAAAACTTCGATCGCCTCGCCAAAATCGATCGGCTGGAGCTTGAGGGCAAACGCATTGTGGCGACCGCCTGCGGCGCGATTGATCAGGGCGTTATCGATCGCTATTTCGGCTTGACGCTCCGCCTGCCGCCGCTTAGAGAGCGTCCGGGCGATATACCGGAACTAGCGCAGGCGTTTTTGGAGGAGGCGAAGGCGATCTTGATGCTCGATCACGACATCGACCTCGAAGCGCTGGAAGCGGACTTAAGCGACAACGCGCACTCGCTTCGCCGCGCGATTTATTCGGCGCTGCTTTTCGACGCCATAAGCGAAAAAGATCTGCTGACGATTATGCAGCGGTTTTTACTCGCCAGAATGCGCAAAGGCGAGAGCCTCAATATCTACCGCGACTACATCTATCTGTACGACAAACCGGTTATTTTAGCGGGCTTTAACGAGTACAGATCGCAGCTGAAGCTGGCAAACGCGCTTGGGATCAACAGAAATACTTTAAGAAAGAAGATAAATGAGCTTGGACTCGAATCCTGACATTCAGCCTGACGGCTCTAATTATCGCAACTGGCTGGAGTACGACTACAATCCGTTTTTTGTTTTCAACCAGCAGGGCGCGGTAACTTATCTAAACAGGTCCGCCGAACTTTTAAGCGGTTACGAGTCGATAAAAACCTTTAACGATCTGGCGCTCTCTTACGCCTCGATCGACTTTGGTTATAAGACGACTTTTATGCCGCTTAGCTTCGGCAAGTTCAACTTTTTCGCGATCACGGTCGGATACGAAGACGAAAGTCTAATCGGCATAAAACTCTACCAATCGCCCGTTACCAGAGAAAACGCGGTCGAAAAGATGAAAAACTACGATCTGACCAATATCTATGTGTTAATCGATATCGCCGTTTCGCTGGCGGGCGGACGCTTGAAATCAACCTCGTTTCGCAACGAGTTCGATCCGACTATTCCGGAGTTCAAACTGCCGCAAAACGATTTCACAAAGATTTTGCGAAAGGTTTACGACGGCTTTGATCCCAAATGCAAGATAATCACTACGGGGCTTAAGCTGAAAACGGGCGAGTTTTTATATGTGGGCGGCGAAAAATATCAGTTGCTGGAGCTAAGCGTCAAAGGCGCGCCCAGAGCGGCGGACTACGACGACGCGATCGACGCGCTGTCAAACGGCATCAATGTCGCCGCTTCGTTTGAAAAGGACGCGGCTACGCTCGAAATCCCGCTCGTCGTCAAATAACCGCGCCGCAAATAAAGGTCGCGACAATTCC
>JAITEA010000186.1 GCA_031282285.1 Helicobacteraceae bacterium | reverse complement strand
TTGCGCGCCATAAAACTTGCTCCGATATAATGCCGTTAAGACGCTCGACCTCGGCAGATATGCGGCGGCGGGCAAAGAACTTCAGGGGCAAAACGCGAATGATTGATTACGAACGGCTTGAAACGCGTTGTCTATCTAAAAAGGGCGCGACGAAAGAGTATAAAGCCGAGTGGGAGGCTACGCTGTATAAGATCGGCGATAAAATGTTCGCTATGCGAGGCGCCGATAAGAGCGGCAGATCGATTATTACGCTAAAAGCCGATCCGACGGACGGCGCTTTTCTGCGCGAGCGCTATAAAGACATTATCGCCGGATATTATATGAATAAGACGCATTGGAACTCCGTCTATTTAGACGGGGCTGTTCCAGACGATCTGTTAGACGATCTGATCGACAAATCCTACGATATTATCTTGCGATCGCTGCCCAAAAAGACGCAAAAAGCAATACTAGACCAATAACGCAAATTATAAGCCGTCTAATTCGTTGGCGGGTAGATAATTAGGGGGCGCGATCTTGCAGTTGTTTGGCGATTGTCTCCAAAAGCGCGGTCTGTTTTTTCGTCTCGTTGCGAATCTCGAAAAGTTTCCGTGCGCCCTCCAAGATCACGACGATCACAAAACCCGGCATCAGCCCCAAAACCGCCGCGCAGATCGCGCTCGCCAGACCAAACGCGTAGCCGTATTCAAACGCCAGATACGCGCCGCCAACCGCCGCTACCCACGCCGCGCCGACGGCGACGCCCAAGAGCCATTCAAACGCCATACCGCCCAAAGTAGTTTTAATGGCTCTCTTCCTCGATCATCACCGCGCCGCCGATATAAACATAGGTGAGAATCATAAAGATAAAGGTCTGCAAAAGCCCAAAGAAAAAGAGCATAAAAAACGCCGGCAGAGGCGCGATATAAGGCGCCAGCAACAGCATAACCAGCAGGAACATATCGTCGCCTTTGACATTGCCAAAAAGCCTGAACGATAGCGAAATAATGCGCGAAAAATGCGAGATAAGCTCCACCGGAAACATCAGCGGCGAGAGCGCTTTAACAGGTCCGGCGAAATGCCCGAAATAATGCAGGACGCCGTTTGAGCGAATCCCCTCGAAGTTGTAGTAGATAAACACCGAAAGCGCCAATACCATCGTGATGTTGATGTTCGCCGTCGGCGATTCAAAACCCGGGATAATGCCGATCATATTTGAGACGAATATGAAAAGCCCCAGCGTACAGATAAGCGGCACATATTTTCTGGCGCGCTCCTCGCCCATAATGTCCGCGCCAAGTTTGTGCGTCCCCTCGATAAACCACTCCAGCGCGTTTTGCAGACCGCTCGGCACGCTTTTGAGCTTGCGCGTCGCCGCGAAAGCCAGCGCCGCTATGATCAGCGCGACCAGCGCGCTATGCGCAAGCATCTGATAGACGAAAAAGTATTCGTCGCTATGCTCGAAACCGAAAATATGACCTAGCTGACCTAGGAAAGTAAAGACTCGTGCTTCCATCGCTTCCATTAGCGCGCTCCCCCGAAAACCAAAAAAGTTTGTTTGAGCATATCCTAGCCTTGCTTAGAAACTGATCTCTTTGATGTCCGCGATCGTCAAAAACCGCCTGTACACGCTACCAAGCAGCGCCAAGCGATTGGCGCGGACAGAGGGATTGTCGGTATTCACCATCACCGCGTCAAAAAAGCGATCCAGCGGCTTTTTGAGCGCGAAAAGTTCCGTCAGCAATCCCAAATAATCGCTCGCTTTGACGCGTCTAGCCGCCTCGAAAAGCTCGCGCTCCTCGTTAGCCTCAAACAGCGCGGGGTCGATCGCGCCGCTCGCGTCTTGATCTTTGAGTATATTTGCCACCCGCTTGAACAAGGAGAGATTCTCTTTGAAGTTTTCGTCCTTGGCGATCGCCTCCAGCGCGCGAACCTTTTTGGCGATCTCCAGCGCGTCGCCTTCGCCCGCGGCGATCACGGCTCTGATAACCGACTGCGCGCCGCCCAGAACCGAATAGAGCCGCTCTTTGATAAAACCTTCCAGCGCGGCGTAATCAAAAGGCTTGTACAGATCGCTAAGCGTTTTGATCAGCGCGCCGATTGGCAGCGACCAGCCGCGATCGACGGCAATGCGGACAATCGAAGCCGCCGCCCTTCTTAATCCAAGCGGATCCTTGCTGCCCGTTGGGATCGAGCCGATCGAAAACAGCGCCATAAGGCTGTCTATTTTCACGGCGATCGCAAGCAGCGCGCCCGTTTGCGAAGAGGGCGGGGCGGACTCCTCGCCAAGCGGCAGATACTGCTCGTAGATCGCCAGCGCGACGGCTTCGTTTTCGCCGAGTTTCTGCGCGTAGCGCATACCCATTACGCCCTGCAACTCGGTGAACTCATAGACCATCTGCGTCGCCAGATCGCGCTTTGAGAGCGCGGCGGCGCGATCGGCAAACTCGTCTTTGACGCCAAAAAACGGCTGCAACCGCTTCACGATCGTCCGTTCGCGCTCCTGTTTGTCGTAGATCGAGCCAAGATTTTGCGCGTAGCTGATCCCTTTGAGCGGCTCGTCGATCAAGCCGTTTTTCAGATCGTTGCGCCAGAAAAACAGCGCGTCGCTAAGGCGCGGGCGCAGCACCTTTTCGTTGCCCTCGATTACCGCCGAAAAGTCGTCGGTCAGCGCGTTGGCTACGACGACGAACCGGTTGGACAGCTCGCCGTTTTCAAATACGGCGAAATAGCGCTGATTGGTTTTCATCGAGGTTATGATCGCCTCTTTGGGCAATTCCAGAAAATGGCGGTCGAACCTGCCAAGCAGCGCGTTTGGATATTCGGTAATCGCCGTTACCTCGTCTAACAGCGCCTCGTCGATTTCCACGCGAATGTTGTTTTCGTTCTCGATGCGCTTAAACTGCGTCAATATGATCTCGCGCCGCTTTTTCGCGCTCAAAACCACGCCGCGCTTCAGCAAAAACGCCTCGTAATTTTCGGCGCTCTCCGCCTTCTGCGGCTCGAAGCTAAACGATCGGTGCGCGAAGGTGAAATCGCCCGACCGGACGCCAAACAGCTCGCAATCGATCGCGGTTTCCCCGCGCAGAACAAGCAGCCAGCGCACGGGGCGGGCGAACTCGTAAGAGGAGCTTCCCCACCGCATCGTTCTGCCGAGGTTCAGCGTCGTCAAAAATCGCGTCAGCAGATCGCCTAAAACCTCGCTCAAAGGCTTGGGCGCGGCGCGCTTTTCGTAGCTTAATACCTCGCGCCCCTTCTGCGTCGAGCGCCCCAGCTCCTCGAAGGCGACGCCGCATTTTTTGGCAAAGCCCAGCGCGGCGGCGGTTGGTTTGCCGCCCGCGATCGCGCTTTCTATCGGCGGTCCGTAAACGATCTCGACGCGCCCCGCCTGTTCGCTTGGGAACGCTTGGTGAAAAAACGCCATACGGCGCGGCGTGAAATCAAACGAAAAGGGCGAATCGAAGCCAAACGCCTCCAGCGCGTTCTTATACTTGACGGGTATCTCGCCAAGCTCTCGTATCAAAGGCGCGGCTGGCGCCTCCTCAAATCCAATCTCAATCAAAAGCGGTTTCAACGGCAACCTTTTGGAAACTATCGCTCGGATTGTAAGCAAAAGCCGCTTTGGACTACAATGCGCCAACTTTTAACGACGAGCGCCATTTGAAGCCAGAAGAGATCAAAACCATCGTGTCCGCTTTTATCGATCGCTTCTTTGGCGACGATCTCAAAATGGCTCAAGCCGAACTGGATTTTATCGATACGAACGGCTTTGAAAAGCCGAAGCTTGATTATCTCAAACTGCGCCGCTTTCTCGTTACGGCTTACAACAATCTCAAAACCATCGATCCGCGCATCTTGGAGGACGGCTTGCTCTCCAAAACGCATCAGGACGTGGAGCGCCTACACGCCTATATGCTGGAGTTTAGCAAGAAAATCAGACTGAGCAAACTTGTGTATATCCGCGATTTTCTGCCCAGCGTGCCGAGGTATCAGGCGCTGCAAAACGAGGTAACTATTACGGAAGCGACGAAAAAAAGGTGTCAGGCTACCGCGTTAAGTACCGAGCGCGAGCTTGCGGTTATGCCGCCTCCCAAAAGCGAGGAGGAGATCGCCTACCAAAAGTCGCTTAACGCGCGATATGTGAACGCGATCGACGGGCTTGCCAGAGCTAAAGATAAGCTGGTTATTATCTCCAAAGAGTTGAAAGAGCTAGAGGAGATGATGAGCTCCGAGTTTATGAGACAATATGTCGAATACGCGGAGAATATCGACTCCGCGCTTCGCGAGATCATTCAGACAAAAAGCTACTATCTGGATAAACTATTATGGGAGCTGGCGGCGGATTCGCAGAC
>JAITEA010000181.1 GCA_031282285.1 Helicobacteraceae bacterium | reverse complement strand
GATCGCCCTCCCCTCGTTCCCCGCGGCTAGTTTATGGAATCTTTTTTGCTTGTCGATAGACAAGGAGCAAGTAAAGATGATAGTTTCGTCGTTTGGCGTTTATCAGCCGGCAAACGGTTATGTCGGGGGCGAACAGAGCGCGGATTTGCCATATTCGCAGAGGGCGATCTACGCCCGCAATAACGCGGCGTTAGCGGCGGGAGAGGCAAAAACGGCGCAAAGGCTAAACGAAGCGCCCGAAGATAGCCTTCCGGCGATCGATCGCGCCTTTGAAACGGCTTCGATCGGCGTTGACGAGTTTGTCGCGGCGGATATGAAGGCGCGAATCTTAGAGATTGACGCGAGCGCGCAAACCTATGTCGAGCGCGCGCTGATTTTGCGCTTCCAAAGCGCGCAGGCGCTAAGCAAAGCGACCGCGGACGAGGCGATAAAAGCGCAGAACTTGATACTTGCCTCGCGCGGAGAGCCGCCGATCACGCCCTCGGAAGAGCGCAGGCTGGAAAACCGAATATACGCGATAGTCAAACAGCGCGTCGCCTTTTTGGACGCTTTCGCAAACGCGATGAGTAGCGAAGCAATCAAAATCAAAGCCTAAGCGATAAACCGCCCTCAAAGCCCGCATATAGCCCTGCGCGTAAAGGCTTATGTTTGCGCGAACCGCACAAAGCGCCGCTCCCCGCGCTATATCCTCCCTCCCTCGGGAGGCGATCTTTCCGTAGTTTGCGCCCATTTATTTGCGTCTTTGCCGGAGCGCCGGCGCATATAGCGGGAGAAGGCGGCAATGACGAGGCGGGCAAAAAGCGCCGTCTGCTACAATAGACAAATATTTACGAGGCTTGCGATGTTGAAAATAGCGTTGATCGGAGTTGGCACGGTGGGCGCCGCCGTAGCCGAAATACTAAAAACAAACGGCGCGCTGATCGCCGCCAGAGCGGGCAAAGAGTTGCGCGTGGTTAAAGGCGTGGTCAAAAACCTGAACCGCAAACGCCCCGATTTTGACTTTCCGCTTGTCGCCGATTACCGCGAAGTTATCGACGATCCGCAGGTGGATATTGTGGTAGAGCTGATTGGCGGCACGGATCAAGCCTTTGAGATCGTCAAGGCGGCGCTGAAGAGCAAAAAGGCGGTCGTTACGGCGAACAAGGCGCTGCTTGCCTATCACCGCTACGAGCTTGAAGAGCTGGCGCGCGGCGTTCCTTTCGCGTACGAGGCGAGCGTGGCGGGCGGCATTCCGATTATCCGCGCCTTGCGCGACGGGCTTGGCGCCAATCATATCGAGAGCATTCGCGGCGTGATAAACGGCACCAGCAACTATATGCTTACCCGTATGTTTGAAAAGCGCGTCAGCTTCGATCAGGCGCTCAAAGAGGCGCAGGGGCTTGGATACGCCGAAGCCGATCCGACCTTTGACGTGGGCGGGTTTGACGCGGCGCACAAGCTGCTAATATTGGCAAGCCTCGCATACGGCGTGGACGCAAAGCCCGAAGATATACTGATCGAGGGCATAGGGCATCTGACCGACGAGGATATCGCCTTCGCCGAAGAGTTCGGCTACACGATCAAATCGCTCGCCATCGCCAAGAAGCAGGGCGGCAAGGTCAGCCTGCGCGTGCATCCGGCGTTTATCTCGCGCAGGGATATTATCGCCAAGGTGGACGGCGTGATGAACGGCGTTTCGCTGACGGGCGATATGACGGGCGAAACCTTTTACTACGGCGCGGGCGCGGGCGGCAAGGCGACGGCAAGCTCCGTCGTAGCCGATCTGATCGCCATAGCGCGCGGCGAAACCTCGCCGATGCTAGGCTTCAGGCGCGTCAGCGAAAACAGGCTCGCCGTAGCGGGCAAAACCGAGATAGAGAGCAAATACTATATCCGCGTTCTCGTCGAGGACGTGGCGGGCGTGCTGGCGCAGACGGCGGCGATCTTGGCTAGGCGCGATATATCGATCGAGACGGTTTTGCAGCGCAAAAAGCGGGTGAGGAAGGAGTGGGCGAATCTGCTTCTATCTACGCACAAGGCGAAGGAGACCGATCTGATCGAGGCGTTGCGCGAGATCGGCGCGCTTGGGTTTGTCAAATCGCCGCCCGTGATGTTAAGGATTGAATCGTGAGCAAAAGCCTGATCGTAATCGACGTTCAAAACGACTTCGCCGCTCCAAGCGGCGCGCTGTACTGCCCGCGCGGCGAAACCATCATAGAACCCGTAAACCGCCTGATGGCAAGCGGCGAATACGATCTGATCGTAGCCACGCAGGATTGGCACCCGAAAGATCATATTTCGTTCGCCTCCAACCGCAAGGGCAAAAAGCCGTTTGAGACGATCGCGACGGATTACGGCGATCAGGTTCTGTGGCCGGATCATTGCGTTCAGGAGAGTTTCGGCGCGGCGTTTCACAAGCGGCTGGATAGTTTCAGGTTTAACTTTATCGTCCGCAAAGGCGCCAATCCAAATATCGACAGCTACTCGGCTTTTTTTGAAAACGACGGCGTTACGACTACGGGTCTTGAGCGGCTGTTCAACGGCGGCTACGATATAGATTTGGTTGGTTTGGCGACCGATTTCTGCGTTCGTTTCAGCGCGATCGACGCTCTGCGGCTTGGCAATAGAGTGCGTCTGCTCGCCGCCGCGTGCGCCGGCGTAACCGACGAGGGCGCCGCCAAAGCGCTCGACGATCTGCGCTCGATCGGCGTAATGATCAAGGTTTAAGCGCCGCCGCCCGTTTTTCTCCCGTCGTCTAGCGTTGGCAAGAACAAAGAAAGGCTAAAATTATAAAGCAAGCGCGTTGCGTTTCGCGTTTCCGTCAGATCGCCGCGAAGGAAGGCGGAAACCCAAGCAAGAAAGGTCGTATCGTATGTCTAAATTAAATATCCTTTTCGTAGCGAGCGAGTGCCACCCGTTCGCCAAAACGGGCGGTCTTGCCGACGTGGTCGGCGCGTTGCCGAAATACCTGCGCAAATTAGGGCACGACGCGCGCGTAGTAATGCCGCGTTACTACGGCGTGGATCGCTCCAAGCTCAAAAAGTTTCCCGCGCCGCTGGGCGTTCCGATGGGCGTTATCGGCGAAATGTGGTGCGGAATATACGAAGGCGTTCTGCCCGAAAGCGAAGTCCCCGTCTATTTTGTGGATTACGAGCTGTTTTTCGGGCGCGAAAGCCTCTACAACGACGCGAGCGGAATAGGCTTTATGGACAACGACAACCGCTTTGTCCTCCTCTCCCGCGCCGCGATGCAGCTTTGCAAGGCGCTGGATTTCCGCCCGCATATATTGCATACGCACGACTGGCACACGAGCGCGGCGAATCTGTTCCTGACCACGATCTACGCAAACGACGAGCGCTTTGCGCGGTGCGCATCTGTTTTGACAATCCACAATATGCAATATCAGGGCGCGTTTTACAACGGGCTGATGAATGTGCTTGATGTCGGTTGGGAGCATTTCAACTTCCGCGAGGTCGAGATGGACGACAAGGTCAATCTGCTCAAAGCGGGTATCACGCACGCGACGATGATCAGCGCCGTCAGCCCCAAATACGCGCGCGAGATTTTGACCAAAGAGTTCGGCTACGGGCTGGAAGCCACGATGCGAACGCGCGAGGGCGATCTGTGGGGCGTATTGAACGGCGTGGATACCGACGAGTGGAATCCCCGAACCGATCGCTTTATCGCGCCCAATAATTACGACGAAAACTCGCTTGAAAACAAGCTGAAAATCAAGCGCGCGCTTCAGCGCGAGATGGGTCTGCCGCAGCGCGACGCGCCGCTGATTGCGATCGTAAGCCGTCTGGTCAAGCAAAAGGGGATCGATACGATCGCCGAGGCGATCCACGATCTGCTCAAGATGGATATTCAGATCGTTATGCTGGGCAGCGGCGAGATATGGACGCACTTTTACTTCGGCGATATTATGAAACTTTACCCCAAGCAATTTGCCTGTCGCATAGGCTTCGACGCGGCGCTCTCGCACAGGATCGAGGCTGGGTGCGATCTGTTTTTGATGCCATCGCGCTTCGAGCCGTGCGGGTTGAATCAGATGTACAGCCAGCTATACGGCTCGCCGCCTATCGTTCACGGCGTGGGCGGGCTGGAAGACAGCGTCCAGAACTACGACGAGCGGACGGGAGAGGGGACGGGGTTCAAGTTCTACGGGCTGAACGCAAAAAATCTGGTCAATACCGTCGGCTGGGCTGTCCATACTTGGTACAACGAAAAAGAGCGGTTTCGGGCTATGCAGAAACGGATTATGCGGCTGGATTACGGCTGGGAAAGATCGGCGAAAACATACGAAGCGCTCTACCTTGAAGCGCTTAAAAGAGCCAATAAGCCATTTTCTTAAGGAATCTTTCAGAATTAAACGCTAGAATTACGAGCATTTTTCTCGGCTTTGTCCGTAGCTAACGAAGGTTATATTTATGAGAGCGCGTCAAAAAGAGAGATTAGTCAGGATATTACTGAAAAGAAAAGAACAGATCGAGCGCAATATACGCGAAGCGCTTTACGAAACGGCTAACGCCTCCCAAATCGAGATGAACGACGAGGTTGATATAGCCACAGTCAATCTTGAAGCGCAGACGGAGGTAGCGATCGGCGAACAGCAGGCGCGGGAGCTAAGGGAGATTGAACGCGCGCTCGCAAAGGTCGGTCAGAAGACTTTCGGCATTTGCGAGATGTGCGGCGAACCGATCGGCTTGGAGCGAATGCTTGTTAAGCCCCACGCGCGGTATTGCATCGTCTGCCGCGAGGCGTACGAGAAAAACGCTACCGCCGTCGCGGCAAAAAGCGGTTTTTCGCGCGCAAAGCGCCTCAACGGCGTTTGACCAAACGGCTAAGATCGCGCTATAAAAACCGTCGCCGCCTTTACGGGCGGCGACTTAGCGATATTTCGCGCCGCCGCAATAAGCAAGCGCGCTAGGCGATCGATCGCGCTTCCCATCGTTCCCGCGTAGGCGAGTATCCATCTCCATACGCGAGCGTCGCGTTCCGCGCCGCTTCGCCCCCGATAAGGGGGGGGTTCCCCGTCATTCCCGCGTATGCGGGAATCCATCTCTGAAAACAATCGAAAATACGAAAAATAAACGCCGATCGCCGCTTTGTGTGTCGCCGATCGTGTTCAATTCACGCCTTCGGCATATTTTGGATTCCCGCCTGCGCGGGAATGACAAAAAGCGCGATCGGCGCCGCTTCGCCCCCCCGATAAAGGGGGTTTATCGTTATTCTCGCGTAGCGCCCACTCCGCAGGAACCCAAGTCGCCCGCGTCTTTCGTAATTCCCGCGACGGAGCGGCAGAGCGCTTGCGCTCGTGTCGGCGCGGAGGAAGGCGGGAATCCAATAAATAAAAAGTTTGAATCGGTTGCGATCAACAAAAAAAATGACGATCGGGGAGGGGAGGGGTTGTTTTGGGTTTTGCGGAAGTAGATAGCGATCAGGCATAAAACGGCGCGCTTTTTCAGCGATATTTCAGCTTTAAGTGATTATGATTGCGGCATATTTCCCAAAGACAAGGATCGCTTGTGCCGCTAACGCTCGCGCCGCCAGAGAGAGAGAGAGAGAGAGAGTAAATCGCTTAACCGCGATTAATTTCTGCGCTTCAAATACCGATCCAAACGCCTCGTTTGCCGTTTCCCTTCGTCGTTTTTCCTATAGTCTTGCTAGTTTTTGCGCTCGCGCGCCGTTTTGCTTTCGGCGTTTTGACTCATATCCGCTAATTTTGCGCGATCTGGCGCAATTTAATTCACAACCCACAGGAGGCGCCCTATGAATAGGTTCATCATCAGGAACGGAGCTTTGGCTCTATTGGCGCTGTTAAGCGCGTTGGTTTTAAGCGGTTGCGTTACGCCGTTTAGCCAAAACAATACAGCCGTTCGTTTTGAAAATGGCAAACCATACGCTATTCCGTATGGCGTTAACTATTGGTATCCAAGGCAAGATAGCGGGAATGTCGCGCTTTTGTATCAAACTTGCGGCGATCCAAACACAATATTATGGATCAAAGAAAGTGTTGCGCAACAATTGAAAGAAAAGGGCAATCTAAGCGCTAACGAGGTTAAACCCTATTTTGCTAAAGGTTTAGCAGGCTGTTCCGCGCCAATGTCTAATCAAGAGCTTCAATACAGAATGCACCAAGAGGGCTTGCAGACGCAGCAAAATATCGCCGATCAGCAG